>NZ_OZ034990.1:1170000-1470000 GCF_964030935.1 Rickettsiella endosymbiont of Aleochara curtula | reverse complement strand
AGCAACAGGATTAAAAAAATGTAAACCAATTAAACGTTCAGGGTGTTGTAACCCTTGTTGGATAGCTTCTAAAACAATACTCGATGTATTGGTAGCTAATAATGCACCCGACTTAATTTGCTTTTCTAACTGGCGAAATAAATCTTTTTTAACGTTTAGATCCTCAAATACCGCTTCAATAATAATATCTGCACGACGTATACCATAACCCGCGAGATCAGGAACCAATCTATCCATCGCAGCTTGAATAGCGCGAGGTGTCTTTAATCGTTTTTGAAATAAGACATACGCTCTTGTCATAGCCGGAGCAATATATTTTGCTTCACGATCTTGTAAGGTTACCTGTAATCCTTGCATAGCACACCAAGCAGCGATATCGCCTCCCATGGTTCCTGCACCTATGACATGAACATGTTTAAAACAGGTGACATCTTTTTTTCCTAATTTCTTTAAGCGCTCTTTTAAAAAAAATACTCTCATTAAATGATTCGCTGTGGGAGTCAGTGCTAATTCACTTAAAGAAACTGCCTCATGTAAAAATGCTTGCTTACTAACACCATACTGCTGCCAAAGATGCAACGCAGCGTAAGGTGCAGGGTAATGTTTAGGATTAACTTTGGCGTTTAAACGGCGTTGAATAATTTTAGTAACAACATTCCTCATCCAATGATGATTAGTTATTTTTTTCCAATTTAACGCAAAAAAAGAATGCTTTTTTTTAGTTTTTGCTGAAGCATAATATAGCGCTGCTCGTTCAGCTTGTCGTGATGGAACCACCTGATCGATTAAACCTAATTTAGCTGCAACATAGGAAGAAATAGTTTTTCCAGTTAAAATTAATTCTAATGCTTGTGGACCTCCCAATAAGCGTGGCAAACGTACGGTTCCTCCCCAACCTGGATGAATTCCAAGCATCACTTCTGGCAAACCTAAACGTGTTTTATTATCATCAATCGCGATACGATAATCACACGCTAAGGCGAGCTCTAAGCCGCCTCCTAAACATAAACCATTGATCAAAGATACCGTGGGGATATTAAGTGCTGCCAATTCATCAAATACTTTTTGGCCTTGTCGAATAAACGCAAAGATCTCTTCCTTGGTTTTTAATTTACTAATGGTTTGAATATCGGCACCTACAATAAAACCATTTGGTTTAGCAGAAGTAATTATCAAGCCTTGTACCGATGCATTTTGAGCTAAATCTTTAATGATCGAACTTAATTCGGTTAATACATTTTTATCTAAGTTATTGCTAGAGCTATTTTTTTTATCCAAATACAGCCAAAGAATGTGTTCTTTTTGCTGCAATTGCCAATTTAAATAGCCTACTTCCATCAAAGTGCTCCAGTTTTAGTTATACTCATAGCACTTGAATTTTTGCCTGTGTTACCACTCAACTCGCAATCCTCATATATCTTGAATACACTACGGTTGCTTCATTTTCGCGGCGCCTTGGCAAAAATCCAATTGCTATGAGTATGTATCAGTATTTTCCAGTAACAACGCTCCACCTTGTCCGCCACCGATACAAAGTGTTGCCACACCAAAACGTGCTTGTTTTCTTTTTAAGATATGTGCCAAATGTAAAACAAGCCGTGCTCCACTAGCTCCCACAGGATGGCCCATAGCAACCGCTCCACCATCTATGTTAAGTTTTGCTTGATCGAGCTTGCCTAAAGCTTCAGTTAAGTTCAGCTGATTTATACAATAATCAGTATCTTGCCAAGCCGCCAAACATGCCAAAACCTGACCTGCAAATGCTTCATTAATTTCCCAAAAATCGATATCTTTAAAAGTAAGTGCTTGTTTTTTTAAGAGCATTGCTACGGCATGCACGGGACCCAAACCCATTTCACTCGGATCTACGCCCGCCCATACCACATCCACTATGCGCGCTAAAATCGGTAATTGATATTTCTGTACGGCCTCTTCACTCGCCAAAATTAAAAAAGCGGAGCCATCGGTAACTTGAGAACTATTTCCTGCGGTAACCAGGCCAAAAGGTTTATCAAAAAAAGGTTTAAGTGAGACTAATTTTTCTAAACTCGTATCACGACGCAAACCATTATCGAAAGAATAATAAAGATTTTGTTTGTCATAAATCGGATTGATTTCATCCTTAAAAACTCCAGCATCTTGCGCCGCTGCTAAACGTTGGTGGCTTTGCAAAGCAAATGCATCCATTTCTTCACGCGTAATCCCAAAACGATGCGCAATAACCTCTGCGGTTTGCCCCATCCCTAAACCCACAATAGGATCAGTTAAACCATGTAATAAAGCAATAACTGGTTTTATATAGTTTAATTTAAATTGAGTCAGTAGTTTTAAACGCGCTACAAAAGTTTTAGCTAAATTCCATTTAGCAAACCAAGTAGTCATTTCTTGACTAAGCAATAGGGGAGCTTGACTCATTGCTTCTGTACCACCTGCTAATACTAAATTGTATCTCCCACAAGCGATATCTAAGGCTGCACTGTCTAAAGCTTGCATACCTGAAGCACAATTCCGTTGCACAGTATAAGCAGGTACAGCTTTACCACAACCCAAACGTAATGCAATCACTCGACTAATATTAGCCTCGTCAGGATTTGGCATAACACAGCCGGTAACCACTTCATCCAGTTGATCAGGTGTAAATGCTTGGCGTGCTAATAAATAACGTCCCGCTTGTACAGCCAAATCAGAAGCTGAAAAATTTCCAGGGACTCCACGTACTTTCAGCCAGGGGGTACGCATGCCATCTACGATATAAACTGACCGTGCAAAATCTGATCGATCAAGTGCTTGCATAAATTTTTCCTGTGCGCTTTCTCTCTTACATGAAACTAATTAATAGTTAATGTCATTTTAATATACCTGCTGTCATTGAATCTGCAAGTTAACTTATGATTTATATCACCTAAAAAGCATCTACTTGCATAGCATCTTGCTGAAATTTCTGTGCTTTAAGAAATTGTTCAACTTCGGCATGAGTAAGAATTTTTTTCGTTAAAGCAGATTCTAGTTGTTGCTCAATATCTAAATCTCGATTAAGCCCTTGTTTTTTTAATTTTTCACGAATGGGTTGCGCCTTGATAAATTCATTAAAGGCTATCTCCATGCGCCCGGTTGGGTCTTCTGGTTTTTTTCCTAAATAACAATCCTGGGTTATACGATCGCGAAATTTACCAATTTTGGCCATCACAGCCACCAATTGCATATCTTGTTTGTCAGTAGGTAATTGATAAGATCGTCCTAAGGGAAAAATAATAAATTTTAGTAGCTTAGCTACTAAAGGTTTAGGAAAATTATTAAAAAATTTCTCAAACGAATATTGAATATGATAAAGGCAATAATTTAATCCCCAACGTGCATAAGCATCATCTTCTTTGGACAAAGGATATTCTTGTACATAACGAATGACGCTGGATGCTATATAAAGATAACTCAAAACATCGCCCAAACGTGCCGATAAGCGTTCCTTACGTTTTAAATTTCCACCCAATATTATCAAAGTAAAATCAGTGACTAAGGCTAAAGCTGCCGATAAACGAGAAATTTGTCGATAATAGTAGCTGAATCTCTTTATTGGCGTTTTTACAAAAAAATGGCCTAAGCCGAAAGCCAATAGAAATGTTTTAAATAAATTTTTTATAGTATAAGAAAAATGCTGCATTAAAAGTTTATCCAAACCAGAAATATCTTTTGTTTCAACGGCTTGCATTTCATCCCTTAAATAGGGATGACAACGTACCGCCCCTTGACCAAATAAAATAAGATTGCGGGTTAAAATATTCGCGCCTTCCACGGTAATTGATATTGGTATAGCAATATAACCTTGAGCCAAATAATTACGCGGGCCCATTTGGATACCGCGTCCACCATGGATATCCATCGCATCATTAACAATGGTGCGTGCAAATTCTGTCATATGGTATTTTGCTATTGCAGAGGCTAACGCCGGCTTTAGTGAAGCATCGACGGCAGTCACAGTAAATCGACGCGTCGCTTCAATTAAATAAGTGAGCCCCGCTATTCTTGCTAAAGCTGCCGCTACACCTTCGAAATGCGCAATCGATAGATGAAATTGCTGTCTTAGAACACTATAAGCACCTGTCATACGGTAAGCTAATTGGGCTTGTGCCGCGCTGACGGCAGGTAATGAAATTCCACGACCTATAGATAAACATTCCATCAACATACGCCAACCTTGTCCTAACATTTTCTCGCCACCAATAACAAAGCTGATAGGAATAAAAACGTTTTTGCCTATTATAGGGCCATTCATAAAAGCTAAACCCATCGGAGAATGCCGTTTACCAATTTCAACACCCGCTATTGAGGAAGGTACCAAGGCAACCGTAATCCCTATTTCTTTTTTTCCTCCTAACAATTGATCGGGATCGCTTAGTTTAAAAGCGACACCTATAACCGTAGCGATTGGGGCCAAAGTAATGTAACGTTTATTAAAATTGAGTCGTATGCCTAATGTTTCTTTATCTTGATAAGTTCCCTTACAGACTATTCCATTATCTTTAAGTGCAGCTGCATCGCTACCGGCATCCACAGAAGTTAATGCAAAACAAGGGATTTCTTCTCCTCTAGCAAGTCTAGGCAAGTAATAATCTTTTTGCTCTTCTGTCCCATAATGAAGTAATAATTCAGCAGGTCCAAGGGAATTTGGAACTAAAGCATTGACCGCTGCACTAACCGATCGTGTCGCTATTTTTAATACTATAGATGAATGTGCTAAAGCAGAAAAACCTAATCCTTCATATTTTTTTGGGATGACCATGCCAAAAAATTTGTGTTTTTTTAAAAAGTCCCAAACTGAAATGGGTAAATCATGCTCCACTGTTAAAATATTAAAATCATTAAGCATACTACAAAGCTTTTCTACTTGATCATTTATAAAAATTTCTTCTTCGCGAGTTAGATTTGATAAGGAAATATTATGTAAGGCTTTCCAATTTGGCCTGCCACGAAATAAATCCTTTTCCCACCACATATCACCGGCTTCTAGAACAATTTTTTCTGTTTCGCTAATAGGAGGAAGTATGCTGCTTAAATAAGCTAAAAAAGGTTTGACTAAAAAAAATTGTCGCAATGGAGTTACACACAGCAGCATTATCAAGACTAAAATAAAAAAACCAAAACTAAGGATTATCGACATAGTAGTTACTCCCATTAATAACTTTAAGATGAACTACTTAATTCTCGCCATGAACTACGACCAGATTTTGCCAATGTAGGGTCTCCATGTAGACAAACAGTTTTTGCTTTTATTGCATAATTAGTTTTTAGCGTAAGCATCCCTTCGGTCATTTTCTTTGCTTGTACAATAACATCATAAACATAAGCTAATCTTTGATTAATACAATACTGTGTTTTATGTCTTCTAAATTCCGCATTAATTTGAAAACCCGCGTAATTGTAATTTTCATGTAAAGCAGAAATAGCGTCTGAAAGTGTTGCAAGTCGATGTTCGATTAACTTTAATCCCGCTTCCGCAGCTTGGAACTGCTGTGCAGCAATAACCCAATTTTGACTCATACGTAATTCTAAATAAGAACTATTTAATATCGATAAGGTCATTACAGACATGATAAAAAGAAAAAATAATACCATTACTAATATAAATCCTTGTTGCTTACACTCTTTATTGCCATCGAATATCAAAATTTTGTATCTCTTCTTACTTTAGGTGTATCTATACCGCTCGTACTTGAAGATGCAAACAATTAAAATAATTTACTCGTCATTGCGAGCGCGTAGCGCGCGGCAATCCAGGAAAAACCGCGCAAACTGGATGGCCACACTCATTCCATTCGCTCGCCATGACGGCGATTTTTTTATCGCTTGAAAATATCGCCTAAACATCATCGTTCACGTAGTCCTATTACTTGCTTCCATTCTCGTTGCAGTAGTTTGGCATCTGTCAATAATAGTCTAATTTCTACGCTACGTGCATCTGTCCAATGTTTTACCTCATTTGCATCCCTATAAGATAAAGTTCCATCGATATTTTTCATGCCTAATCGTATCGACATTCTCTTTATCCCTTCTATTAATTCTATGGGCTTATAAAAAGATTGATTTAAATTACGTCGATATAAAGCATAAATTCGTTGTCCAGTTTCACTCATACGTCCTGTGTCAGCAATGTAGTAAACAATCTTGTTTAGATAGCCAATTTCACTTTCTATTTGATAGTTATAAGTCAGATGAATATTATTCCAATGAACCAGCTCGGCATGTTGACAATCGCTGATGAGTAAAATATCTCTAGGTCGAAATAATTTTTTATGTAGCAAAATAATATGGCTAGATTTTGCTTCTTTTATCGGAAATGTATCGGGATCAAGAAATTGTATCAAAATGGCATCGCTATCCTTTTGATATCGAGCGAGCTTAGGTAAGCTTAATTTTGCTGTATTAGCTCCTTTATGCCAAACAACTAAGCTATCGCTTATTAAATGTCTATTTAGTGGCAAAGCCTCGATTAAACGTACACAACCAACAAAACCCGCCATACGAATATCATGACTAAGCAAATAAAAAGCCATTCGTGCTTTAGTTGAAATAGTATTCAAACTCTGGGTTAAGCGATAAATATTTTTGCTATAAATAAAAATATTTATCATTCCCATACTGAGAAATAAAGACAAACTTATTGCTATCATTAATTCCAACAAACTGTATCCTTGTTCTATCCTTTTCATACCCTGAATAATAAATTGAGAGAGGATGGAAGTTTAGAAAAGCTAGAGAACCATTGAATGTTGCTTTGATAATTAGATAAATTAAGTTTTGAGACGGACCCCTTTCCTTTTGGAAAGCTTTCTTGTACCTCTTTTTTCCATAGAGTTACTACTTGCTGCAAACAAAACGACCGAGACGCACAAATTGCAAAATTCTCAGCCAATTCTATATTCTTTAAATCAGCCAAATTGATTAGGTATGCATGTTCACTCGCTTGCAGAGCGATCAATTGGGCTCGAGCAAAACCTAATAGACTAAAGCTTAATATTGCCGCAGCAACCATGACTTCGATTAAACTAAATCCTTGTTGATGACTTAATAGCATTGAATTTACATTCCTATTCTATACCTTCTGCGCAGTTGAATAAGTGACCGCTCAATTCGCGATCTTCTTCGCTGCACTTTCCCAAAAATCCCCTTGGTATGAGTGTAACTTTAACATTTCCTTTTAAATTATTATATTGTGAATAATTTAATTATTCAATAAAACATTTAAGCGCTTTCTTTTTTTAGTCTTTAATAGTAGACTTCAGCGCCTTGAGATTTTTATAACAATAAGAAAGAGTTTTTCGACTATGAAAAAGAAAATAATCAGTGTCCTTATCAGTGCCATATTATTGACAGCTTGTGCTGGCAAGACGCCAAATCCAATTCCTCAACGCCAACCAGGTGATGAAACTCTGAGCTGTAGTGCATTAAAGCAAGAGTTAATGGATAACCAAACCAAAATTACCGGCCTTATTCCTAAACAAAATAAAACCGGCAAAAATGTTGGTTTAGGCATTGCAGGGGCTTTTTTAATTGTTCCTTGGTTCTTTATGGACTTTTCAGATGCTGAACGTATAGAAATTCAGTCTTACCAATTACGTGACAATTGGCTACGTACCCTTTCTGCTCAGAAAAAATGTTCCGCTTTACCGCCGGCTATTAAGTTTCAAGGGCAATAAAAACGATTATTTATCTCGCCCCATCGTTACCGATAGGGTGAGATAAAAATTCAAATAATAAGAAGAGGATTTTATTTCTTATTATTTTTACAGCGATTCAATAAAAATTGCACTATTAAAGATACTGGTCGACCTGTCGCCGTTTTTTCTGGCCCACTTTTCCAAGCAGTTCCAGCAATATCTAGATGTGCCCACTGCAGATTTTGAGTAAATCGAGATAGGAAACAAGCTGCGGTAATACTCTTGCCCCCACCTATACCGACATTCGAAATATCGGCTACATTACTATCAATTTGTTGTTGGTATTCTTCCCATAATGGTAATGGCCATACTCTATCTTGACTTTGTTGACCTGCTTTCTCAATTTCCAGTGCAAGTTCCATATTATTGCTCATCATACCTGTCGCAACTGCACCTAAGGCAACAATAATAGCGCCTGTCAAAGTAGCCATATCAATAACCACATCAGGATTAAAACGTTCGCTATAGGTTAAGGCATCAGCCAAAATTAGGCGTCCTTCTGCATCCGTGTTAATAACCTCAACACTCAGTCCCGATAATGTTTTTATCACATCGCCAGGCTTTACTGCACTACCACTCGGTAAGTTTTCAGTTAATGGCATTATACCCACTACATGCAGTGGTAACTTTAGTTCGGCAATAGTTTTTAGTATCCCCATTACACTAGCCGCACCTGACATATCATATTTCATTTCTTCCATACCAGCAGCGAGCTTTAAGCAAATCCCACCTGAATCAAACGTAACCCCTTTCCCAACTAGAACCACTGGTTTTTGTTCCACCGCTCCTCGATATTCTAAAGTAATAAACTTGACGGGTTCGGCGGAACCCTGCGCGACGGCTAATAGCCCACCCATCCCTGCTTTTTTTATCGCCGCTTCGTCTAGTATGTTAATCGTAAGCCCAGCTTCAGTCGCTAGCTTTTTGGCTGATTCAGCCATGATACTGGGCGTGCATAAATTCGCTGGGAGGTTGGCTAGGTCTTTAGTTAACTTTATTCCTTTGGTAATTGCTGTAGCCTGTTGTATTGTTTCAGTGATTTTCGCTGATTCTTGCGAATTCGGAAGATTAAAAATAAATCTCTTCGGTGGTGACATTGTATTTTTTTTATCCGTTTTTAATTCATCAAAGCAATAAAAACAATCTTCGATGAGCTCGATGCTCTGACGTATCTGTTTCGCAAGATCACACGCTTTCACAGAAATATCGGTCAAAAAACTTGTTATTTCATCAACTTGCAGAGACTTCAGGGCACATGCCGTACAAGCAATAATTTTACGAAAATCCATTATGGATAAATTGGATGCTTCCCCGCAATAAACAAGTAGGACTCGTGGCGCAGCTATCCCAGGAACATTGTAAAGCATGAGGTTTCTACCGCATTCTTCCAATAAATCGCCTTGATCTAAAATTTTTTGGATATATCCCTGGCTATGTTTATTTAATAGCTGAGCAGATTGAGAAAGCTGCTTACCTTGAAAAGTACTGACAATTAAACAATCACTGGTTTGTTTAATCAAATCAATTGAATTGATAGAATATTGCATAGCCACCTCAAATTATTTTATTAGCCAACCAGTTTACCTAAATTATACTTATTTGCTAGATTCAATACCCTCTTTATGAAATAATTTAGGCTCTTCTATTTTTAACCTAAAAAATGATTCTTTTTCGTTATCTAACTCGAGAGATTCTCACTAGCGTTTCTCTCATTACTA
This sequence comes from Rickettsiella endosymbiont of Aleochara curtula, assembly GCF_964030935.1. Taxonomy (NCBI): domain Bacteria; kingdom Pseudomonadati; phylum Pseudomonadota; class Gammaproteobacteria; order Legionellales; family Coxiellaceae; genus Rickettsiella; species Rickettsiella endosymbiont of Aleochara curtula. The sequence goes on along the minus strand of NZ_OZ034990.1, from coordinate 1,460,570 downwards.
GCCTTTTATTCCTTATTTTAATGAGTAATGAATTTGTTCATTACCTTAATCAGGTAGCAGGCGGGAAATTTTCGGCCAGTATTTTATGGGAACTGATAATCCTCGAATCTCCTCGTTTTTTAGCGATACTTCTACCTTTTAGCTTATTTCTTGCCATATTATTCACTTATGGTCGCCTTTATGCCGATTATGAGATGACGGTCCTTAATGCATGTGGGTTTAGTCTAGGTCGGTTAACGCGTTTAAGTCTACCCTTTATTTTCCTTCTAACCTTTATAGTCGCAGGTTTAAATTTATGGTTAAACCCATTTTTATTAAGTTATCGAAATAAACTCCTGAATCAAACGGGGATAGCGGTAGAATTACAAACTGTACAACCTGGTAGTTTTCAACAAACAAATGGGGGGCATCGCATTGTTTATGTGGAAAGTGTCTCTTCAGATCACAAATCAGTAAAAAATATTTTTCTGGCGCAAACAAACCCACAAAAATTACCCTCTGAAATTACGCCTTGGACTATTCTTAGTGCCAACAGTGGTTATCAAATGATCAACCCTGCTACCAAAGAGCCTTTTTTTGTCGCAGTAAATGGCAAGCGCTACCAGGGAATACCCGGACAAACAGAATATTATATTACGCAGTTTCTAAAATATGGAATACGTATTGATTTAGATACTACTGCGACTAATAAACAGCAAGATGCTTTGTCGAGTATTACTTTATGGAATGCGAATCAAGCTAATAAACCCAATTACTTTTCTGAACTACAATGGCGACTTTCAGCTCCTATTTCGATTTTACTTTTGGCGTTGCTGGCCATACCTTTGAGTCGAGTTAACCCGAGACAAGGAAAGTATTTACATATATTACCGGCCATAATCATTTATATTATGTACCTTAATTTATTACTGGTAGGACGTAATTGGATAGAAAATGGTGATATCTCTTACCGCTGGGGTCTCTGGTGGATACATGGTCTGCTCATTCTTACCATCATATTTGCCTGGTGTTATGCTTTAGGATGGAATAGGGTCAAATATCACTTATTCCGTTTAGTTAAGCTAAGACCATGAAAATCATCGATCGCTACTTAGGTAGAACCATTATTAGTACAACTCTTTCTGTACTTGGAATATTGTTAGTATTATTTTCTCTGATTAAACTAATTAGTGAAACACGCGATATTGGATATGGTCACTATACCTTAGGAAGTGCTTTTTATTATGTACTCCTCACTCTACCATCGCAATTTTACAGCTTTTTTCCAGTCGCTATCTTACTTGGCAGTATTCTTGGTTTAAGTGTTTTAGCGAAACACAGCGAACTGATGATACTACATTCTAATGGTGTGTCTCTTTATCAAATGGCTTGGAGTTTAATCAAAGCGACTTTACTGATGGTTTTTCTGACTGTTTTGATTGGCGAAGGATTAGCACCGCGTGCTGCTCGTCTCGCAGAAAATTATAAATCCTCGCTGACCACAAATGGACAAACCCTGATCACTCAACAAGGAGCTGTTTGGATTCGCGATGGACATTATTATATTTATATACAATCTATTTTGGATCCCGCTCATTTAAATAAAGTAAGTCGTTACCAATTTGATGATAACAATAATTTACTGACAGCGAGCTTTGCCAAACAGGTTAATTATGAAGGGAATGTTTGGAATGCTAGTGATATTGCAACGAGTATAATTAGCTTAAAAAAAATTCAAGCCAAACATACTGCACATGAAATTTGGCCGTTTTCTTTTAGTCCTAAACTCTTGAATATTTCTATTATAAAACCAGAAGAAATGTCTTTAAGACAGCTGAATGATTATATTCATTATCGTCGGAAAAACCTTTTAAATATCAGTCAATATTCTTTAGCATTTTGGCAACGTATACTACAACCCGCTGCTATTTGGGTTATGCTTTGCTTAGCTATTCCTTTTACTTTTAAACATTTAAGAACTCTAGCTACTAGTTTAAAAACTATTGCAGGAGTCGCAGTAGGATTTGGTTTCTATCTTTTAAATGATTTTTTTGGTCCATTTGCCATCGTCTATCAGTGGCCGCCCTTTTTAGCCGCACTACTCCCTATACTCATTTTTATGTTCATCGCTATTATACTAATGCGTTGGGCAAGATAAAGTGTATTGACAATTGTGCTAGGATGAGAGAAAAAGGATTGTTTTTTGAGTATCGTAACGGAGCATACACAAAGTAGGTAAGTAACGAAACGCAGAAAAAAAGCTCTTTTTCGCCGTCATCGTGCAATTGTTAACACACCCTAAGCTCGAGGTTATTATGCCAACAATATTCCGTATTGCCGTAGCACAATTAAATTTCTTAGTGGGTGATATTAAAGGCAATACACAAATAATTTTACATAGTATACAAAAAGCCAAACAAGACTCAGTTGACCTATTGATTTTTCCTGAACTTGCATTAAGTGGTTATCCTCCTGAAGATCTACTTTTAAGAGAAGATTTTAAAAAACCAATCCAACATGCCTTAAAAATTATTCAAGAAAAATCTACGGATCTCGCTATTTTATTGGGTCATCCAGATTATCATGCTAAAGAAATTTTTAATGCTGCAAGCCTGATAGAAAATAAAAAAATTGTTAGTACCTACCATAAACAATATTTACCCAATTATGGCGTCTTTGATGAAACCCGTTATTTTAAGCCTGGAAATTCAAATGGTTTATTTACAATAAAAGGGTTGCGTATAGGTATTTTAATTTGTGAAGATCTATGGTACAGCGACCCTTCTTCAGAACTTAAAGAGAATGGTGCGCAATTACTAGTATGTATCAACGCTTCTCCTTTCGATTATACAAAACCCAAGCAACGTTTACAGGTCATGGATGCTCGCATAAAAGAAACAAATCTGCCTGCCCTTTATGTACATGGCATCAGTGGGCAAGACGATTTAGTTTTTGATGGGGGTTCGCAAGCCTTTGACGCTAAAGGACATCTTGTGGCAGAGGCAGGTTTTTTTACAGAAACATTATGGTTAGTTGACCTCAAAATTAATTCATCGGTTCAATTTATACCACAAGCTCTTTTACCCAAACCTACAATTGATGTAGCCATCTATAAAGCCTTAGTGTTAGCGGTGCGTGATTATGTCAAAAAAAATCATTTCCCAGGGGTATTAATTGGCCTATCCGGCGGTATAGATTCTGCATTAGTATTAGCTATTGCGGTAGATGCTTTAGGTAAAGATCGTGTTCATGCAGTCTTTTTACCTTCTCGTTATACCTCCAAAGTGAGTCAAGAGATTGTACAGACACTGGTTGGACAATTAAGGATAAAATTGAGTGTATTTTCTATTGAACCAAGTTTTTCGGCTTGTTTAAGCACGCTAAATCTCGATCCGAAACATCCTCCTACAGGGCTTGCTACTGAAAATATCCAAGCACGCTGCCGTGCTATTTTACTCATGGCGTTATCTAATCAAGAAGGAAGTTTGCTTTTAAATTGTACGAATAAAAGTGAGCTAGCTGTGGGTTATGGTACTTTATATGGCGATATGGCCGGTGGATTTTCTGTACTAAAGGACGTCTCTAAAACTCGCGTTTATCAATTAGCGAGATACCGTAACCAGGATGGTATTTTTCCTGATTTGTTATTAACGCGTCCGCCCACGGCTGAACTCGCTGAAAATCAAAAGGATGAAGACACACTTCCACCTTATACGCAACTCGATCCAATTTTAGAACTTTACATAGAACAAGATAAAAGTATAGATGCTATTGTTAAAGCAGGATTTGCGAAAAAAACAGTGCAAAAAGTTATTAATTTAGTTAACAAAAATGAATATAAACGCCGTCAATTAGCACCCGGTCCTCGCATAACGCCCAGAGCTTTTGGCAGAGAGCGCCGCTACCCGATTACTTCAGGTTTTTTATCAACATGAGTAACTGCTCATAATTTTTACATTCATACTAATTGGATTTTTGCCAAATACCGTATATATGCAACGATCTGCAGCAACGTGCACATGAGAATTACGAGTTGCACAGCAACACAGTCAATGTCAAGCACGAAGAGTATAGTTAAATAGTTACATAATCCGCGTCGGGATAATTTAACCTAAACACTGCCAGACTCTGACTTGCTAATTCTTCTAAGCCCAAAATACGATAAGCCTTAATCATAATAATCAAAGCTTTTTTGACTTCTGGAGCTCCTTGATAACGTTGTATAATCTCATTAGCACGGTTTGCCGCAGCGACATAGGCCTTTCTACGGAAATAATAATCAGCAATATTTAATTCATAACTTGCAAATAAATTGCGCAAATAGATCATGCGCTGGCGTGCATCAGGGACGTATTGGCTGTCGGGATAGCGACGAATTAATTCAGCAAACTCTTGATATCCCAAACTCATTGTGCCTGGATCACGCAAAGATAGATCAATGGGTACATAACGTAAATACCATCCTCGATCTTGATCCATGTCGGCCATTGCTTGCATATAATATGCGTAATCAATATGTTCGCTATTGGGATATAGATGGATAAAATGTTCCGCAGCGGCCTTCGCCGACGGTGCATCACCATCTTTATAGTATGCATATATCAATTCTAATTGAGCTTTTTCGGCATAGCGATTAAAGGGATACAGCACATCCAATGCTTCGTAAGCCTTAATAGCTTGACTGAAATTACGGTCTAGCAATGATTCTTTTGCATTTTGGTAGATTTGATTAACCGTTTGCCCTTTAAAAGCAATAAATGGATCATTGGAATGACTGGCACATGCAGTCAGCATAGCCAATATAAAACCCACTAAAAAAACAAATTTAAATATTTTCACAATTATTTTTCAATAAAGCTATGCTTTATTCCCTTTTTTAAAGTGAAGGAAGGAATAAGCGAAACAACTGGCTATTCTTATCCAACGTCCAAAAAGTCAAATTAATTTATACTCTTCGCATTTGCATGATTGTCTGTGTTGCCGCTTAACTCGCCATCCTCATGCATGTCAATACACTCGGGTTGCTTTGTTCTGGCGGCCTAGTCAAAAATCCAATTACTGTGAGTGTATTATTCAATTTGACTAACAAACTTAATCTTTTTTACGGAAAATCTCATTCAGCTTAAATTTTTCTGCCAAAATGGGGATTCCACACCAACCTATAATTGCTTCGATAATGAGTATAACTCCCACTAAAAATGCGAATAGTTTGCCTAGACCCAATAACACACCAATCAATAAGACGATACCAATCACTAAACGTGAAAGGCGTTCGTTGGATTCAAGATTGCTTGCTACATTGAACATAGATAGTATCCTCTATTAAGTCATAATAAAAAGGCATCGCTCCCGTCAGCATTATAGCGATATTCTATGAAAAACACAGCTCAAGTAATAAATTGTCAAGCAATTGTCCCCGAACATTTAGCAGATCAGCGTCTCGATCAAATTTTGAGTCAGCTATTTCCTGCTTATTCCCGTACTCGTTTACAACTGTGGATTCGTTCTCAACAAGTTTGGGTTGATGATGAACTCAAGCGACCACGGGATAAAATAAAAGCAGGGGCTAAAATTACTATTTTGGCCCGCTTGAGTGCAGAAGTTAGTTGGGAAGCAGAGGAGCTCCCTCTCGATATTATTTATGAGGATGAAGCTTTGCTGGTAGTTAACAAGCCCGCTGGATTAGTGGTCCATCCCGCGGTAGGAAATACGCATAAAACATTGGTTAATGCGCTACTACATTATTTACCAGCGCTCAAAAACCTTCCTAGGGCAGGAATTATACATCGTTTAGATAAAGACACCTCTGGTTTGTTGATTATTCCTAAAGTTTTAAACGCCTATACTAAATTGGTCAAACAACTACAAGCACGAACCATGAAACGCGAATATATCGCTGTTATTCAAGGTTTGTTAATCGCCGGAGGAACTATCAACGCACCTATCGGTCGTCATCCGAGACTAAGAATGAAAATGGCCGTCACAGAATTATTGAGTGGAAAACCGGCGGTATCCCATTACCGAGTCATGGAGCGTTTTAATCATCACACACTTATTAAAGTAAAGTTAGAAACTGGACGTACTCATCAAATTCGCGTGCATATGGCTCATATCCATCATCCATTGGTCGGTGATAAAACCTATGCGGGACGCTTTCACTTACCAAAAAAAGCCAGCGAATTGCTGATTAATTGTTTGCAACAGTTTCCTCGTCAAGCTCTACATGCACAATGCTTGGGAATTATACATCCTATTACCTTGCAACCCATGGAGTGGCAAAGCCCTTTGCCTGAGGATATGCATCAATTAATTAATTGTTTACGAGAAGATAAACTCAATGCTTGATTTGATCACTCCTGAATGGCCAGCTCCACATTGGATCAAGGCCTACGCAACGACAAGAACCGGCGGCTTTAGTCATGCTTCCTATAACAGTTTAAATCTCGCCACGCACGTAGGTGATAATCAGGACGATGTATCTAAAAACCGCCAATTACTAAAAAAAAACTTACACTTAAAAAAACCCATTACCTGGTTAGAACAAGTACACGGGAACACTGCTATTTCAGCTGATCATCCCCCTTCTAGTCTTGCGGCTGATGCTATTTATTCAAAAACAACTCAAACCGTTTGCGCCGTACAAACCGCCGATTGCTTACCTTTATTAGTTTGCAGCTCCAGTAGTTACTGTGTTGCCGCCATACATGCCGGTTGGAAAGGCTTAAGTAACGGCATTATCGAAACTACTATCGATGCACTCGCTCTGCCCCCAAGCGATATATTAGTTTGGTTAGGCCCTGCTATCGGCCCTCAAGCATTTATAGTCGGAAAAGAGGTTTTTCAGTCTTTCTTAACCAAAGATAGGGCTGCTGAAAGCGCTTTTCAGCCTATAGAGAACAACCTATGGCAGGCAAATCTATATGAGTTGGCTAAGCAACGCTTAAATAAGCGAGGGATAAGCTCCATCTATGGAGGTGACTACTGTACTTTTTCCGATAAGCTGCGTTTTTTCTCTTACCGCAGAGACCATATAACAGGTCGGATGCTGAGCCTTATTTGGATAAACTTGCCTTAAGTCTAACCCTCTTATTAATGGGCCTTTTGTTGAATTACCGCCCTGCCTCCCTTATAATATTGCGCAATATAAAAATAATAATAATAAATTTATGCATAGATATTTTTTGGCTTTACTATTATGCCTGTCCACTACCCCTTTATTAGCAGAACCTGCTAAAAATATAGTCTCACAGCAATTGGATTTTGGTCAAGGCGCCGCGAAAACGAAGCAACCTTCGTTAATTAACATACATGAGGATTGCAAGTTGAACGGCAACACAGACCAAAATTCAAATGCGAAGAGTATGGCTGCGCCTGATAAGCGCTGGGGGATCCTGTTCTACCATAGTTGGATGACTAATAGTAATATTGGACCGGTGCTAACCGCCCAAGATGTTAAATTTAAATACGGGACCATGAACTCTATCGATTTGTCCTATGAATTAGATCCAACTAACCCATTACGCCGTTTTTTTCGTCCTTTGGTCAGTACTATCGAAGTCGCGGGAAATATAACGCAGCGACGTGATCCAAACGGTCTCATTTATGAGTTTGACCCTTACTTAAATTTTCGCTGGAAAACTTTTCCTTGGGATCATTACGTCACGACGACTTTCGCCATCGGAGATGGACTCTCTTATGTAACCAGCATTCCTCTACGCGAAGAGCACGATTCATCCAATAATAATGCCAAGAGATTATTGAATTTTCTAGTCGTAGAAGCGACTTTTGCAGTACCTAGTCACCCCGATTTGCAGTTTGTGGTCAGAGCACATCATCGCTGTGGTGCTTGGGGATTATTTGGAGCCGGTAACTTGAGCTCTAATGCCGTAGGTGTAGGAATACGTTATCTATTTTAACATAACTCTTCGCATTTGAATTTTTGGCTGTGTTGTCACTCAATTCGCAATCCTCATGTATCTTGAATAAACGAAGGTTGCTTCATTCTCGCGGCGTCTTGCCAAAAATCCCATTGCTGTGAGTATATTTTTCAAAAATTCGAAAAAGAATTATTTGGTAGGTGTGGGCGATTTAGATATGAAATTTTCTATAGAGTTTTCCGTTGTAGTTGTTTTGGGAAAATTTTTTAAGAAAAAATTTAAATTTTTTCCTGAGTTATCTTGATTTCCTGGTAAACATCCCTGGTTCATATCTGATAAAGACTCTTCCTTATTATCAAAAGAAGTTGAAGTGAATGTGGTTGATCCTAATCCTTTCATTTTTTGCCAATATAAGTCTTTCTTCACCAAATCTAATGGAGAATTTCTTGTACAATAACTAGCACATATCCCTGTAACTCTTCGCATCATTTGATAACCTTCTAAAATTAATTCAATTAAAATATCCTAAGTAATTATATCAACTATTTATTTTTTTTCAAAAAAATAAATTTAATAGAAAATCTAATTATATATTTTCAGATAAAGTAGAACGATTTGGAAAAATCTTAACGGTTTTAATCATATTATCTTTAATCAAAATTACTTCCATAGTTTTATTTTCAAACTGAAACACCGTGCCAACTTTTGGAATAACTTCAAGAGTCTCAATAATGAATCCACTTAAGGTTTTAGGACCCCGCAAAGGTAGGTTTAAATTTAATTGACGATTTAAATCTCGTAATGCAATTCCTCCATCCACCAAATAACTGCCATCTGCTTGTAATGAAACAGCGCGACGCATTAATGCCATATCAGTAGTAAATTCACCAACAATCTCTTCCAATATGTCTTCTAAGGTAATAAGACCCTGAATTTCACCATATTCATTGACAACTAAACCAATACGATGTTTCTCGCGCCGAAAATTTAGCAATTGACTATTTAATGCCGTAGCTTCAGGTATAAAATGAACCTCTTCTGCCGCTTCGATTAATACCTCTTTACTTAATTGTTGCTGACTTAAGCTATTTAAAACTTTTCGAAAATGTAAAACTCCTATTATTTCGTCAAGCGAACCGCGATAAATCGGTAAGCGTGTATATTCACTCTTAATTAATTGTTTTAAAATGACGTCCCAAGGCTGATTAATATCGATACCAATAATTTCCTGTCTTGGAATCATAATATCTTCTACTGTCACTTTACCCAGTTCTAATACCTTGAGTAACATATTTTTATAATCATTAGGCATATGCCCTGTACCTTCGCGCAGTAAACTTACTAATTCATCGCGTGATAATTGTTCAGGCTTTAATTTTGGATTTTTTATACCTAATAAACGTAAGGTAGAATTCGCCATTAGATTTGTTAGCCAAATTAACGGGTATAAAATATGCTGCAAAATAATTAGCGGCCATACCGCAAATAATGCAATCGGCTGAGGGTATAAAGTCGCCAAAGTTTTTGGTGCTACTTCACAAAAAATTAACACTACAAAAGTAAGTACTAAAGTTGCTAAAAAAACACCTGATGCCGAAAAGTAGTGCAGTGCAAGCAACGTAACTACTGCCGAAGCCAGGATGTCAGCAAAAGTTCCGCATAAAAGGATAACCCCCAACAAACGGTCAGGTCTTTTTAATAGGTCCTGTACACGTTTAGCGAGAAGGTTATGCTGCCTCACTAAATGACGTAATCGATACCTATTTATAGATAACATGGCAGCTTCTGCCAATGAAAAAAACACAGCTGCTAGTAATAAGAAAACTAGTAAACCAACTAGAAATGCAAATGAATAATGCATGCGCTAAGGTCTCATCCTTTAAAGATTAGGCATGAAAGAAATCGCCCCTAAATAAACTACTCCAACTAAACTAGCGCCAATTAACGTCCAGCTTATCGCAATTTTCCCCCGCCAACCAAAATAGCTTCTCCCGATTAATAACATTAACAGCACTCCCCAGGCTAGCAGCGATAAAAGTATCTTTCTCCATAATCGCTGCTCAAAAACCGGATGAAATAAAATCAAGCTGGTTGTCAAAATCAATGTCAGTAAAACGATAGCAATAGAAATCAGTTTAAATAGATAGACTTCCATCACTTCTAAAGGAGGAAAATATTGAATAAACCCGATAGCTTGTTTATGCTTAAGCATCCATTCCTGACCAGCTAATAGCAATGCTTGGAGTGCCGCACTGGCTAACACAATTAGTGCTAGAGTCGAAAGAAAAATATGAATAAAATCAGCATAGGGCACCATAGTGAGATTCGCTTACTCCTCAGCTTACCTGATACAATAACAGAATTTTTCGGGTCATTCATCATGTCGCTTTTTATAAACTTGGGCTTTTCCACTATGTGTAGACTTAGTCCCATTAAAAATTATGATAAATCCAGGATCACTATAAAATCATGTTTGACAATTTAACCGCTCGTTTAAAACAATCTTTTAAAAATATTCGTGGCCAAGGTCGCTTAAGCGAACACAATATTAAGGAAAGTCTACGTGAAGTAAAAAAAGCTTTGATTGAGGCGGATGTTGCTTATCCCGTTGTCAAAACAATTATCGAACAAGTGCGTCAGGGCGCCATTGGTCAAAAAGTCACAGAAAGCTTAGCGCCTGGTCAAGCTTTTATAAAAATCGTGAGTGATACCTTAACGAGCATAATGGGTGAAAATCTTGCCGAATTAAATCTTTCCACACAAACGCCAGCCATAATTATGCTAGCAGGCTTACAGGGTTCAGGAAAAACAACTACGGTTGCAAAATTAGCTTATTGGCTAAAAGAACATAAAAATAAATCGGTTTTGGTCACAAGTACCGACATTCATCGCCCTGCCGCTATTTTACAACTGGAAAACTTGGCCGAAAGTATCGGTGTAGTATTTCATGCTAGTAACGACGCACAAACACCTACTTTTATTGTTCAAACTGCTATGCAAGCTGCCCGAAATAAAGGGATAGATGTTGTTATTATCGATACAGCCGGTCGTTTACATATTGATAGCGCGATGATGGATGAGGCGCGTACTATCCACGCGATCAGTAACCCCATAGAAACTTTATTCGTACTCGATAGCATGATGGGTCAAGACGCTGTAAAAACAGCAAAGGGCTTTGATGAAGCTATCCCTCTTACTGGGATTATCCTGAGTAAAATGGATGGTGATGCGCGCGGAGGCGCCGCGTTATCAGTAAAATTTACTTTAGGTAAACCGATTAAATTTATCGGCTCCGGCGAAAAAGTAACGGCGCTTGAACCTTTTTATCCCGATAGAATTGCTTCGCGCATACTCGGCATGGGTGATGTTCTTTCATTAGTTGAAGAAGTGCAACGTCACACCGATCAAAAAGCAATCCAAAAACTCAATCAAAAACTGCAAAAAGGCAAAAAATTTGATCTAGAAGATTTTTTAAATCAGCTTATACAAATGGACAATATGGGAGGGATGGAGCAGCTCTTAGGTAAACTCCCTGACAGCAACAATGCGGCTTTATTGGCTAGCGCTAAAAATACGCTCAATAAAAAATTGACTTCTCAAATGCAAGCTATTATCCGATCTATGACCAAAAAAGAACGGCTTTTTCCAGACATCATTCAAGGGTCCCGAAAACGCCGTATTGCTGATGGTTCTGGCAGCCAAATCCAAGATGTTAACCGACTCCTAAAACAATTCAATCAAATGCAAAAAATGATGAAGCGCTTCTCCAAACCTGGCTCCATGAGCAGACTGTTACAAGGGCTACAGAACCACTACCCGCGATAAGGTCTATAAAGCCTAAGGAAAGCCCTTCCCAAATTAGTAAAATTTGCGTAGAATCCGGGCAGGTTTCAATCTAGCAAGCTTATGTTAAACATTAACTATTAACGCAAGCTCACTCAATTGAGCGTTTAAATAGTACAAATAGAGAGGAAGACTTATTCCATGGTTACCATTCGTTTAGCACGAGGCGGCCGCACCGAACGCCCCTTCTACCACATTGTTGTAACAGATAGCCGGAAACCGCGTGACGGACGCTATATTGAGCGTTTGGGCTTTTATAATCCGGTTGCTACAGGTAAAGAAGTAGCGTTAAAGATTGCAGAAGATAGGGTAAATTATTGGTTATCCCAAGGAGCTCAAACTTCAGCGCAAGTCCGAAGTCTCCTGAAAAAAGCTAAAAATGAAGCTAATGACTCTAAGAAAAATGACGACCAGGCGATAGCCGCTTAATACAAAAGCTTACTAAGACCACCTCTCTACATTTAGACGCTTAATAAATACCGCTGCAATTCGAGTTAAAGAGGTAAAGATGGCAAAAAAAAAGGTCTTAGTAGGCACGATAGGAAAACCTTACGGTGTCAAAGGTTGGGTTAAAATTAATTCATATACAGAACCTGTCAGTAATATTATCGATTACCGACCCTGGTATTTAGAAGCACCTAATAAATCCTCTTCCCCACCTATTCTAATTGAAATAATAGATTGCCGTCTTCACGGTCAACAGATATTAGCGCTACTTGCAAACTGCACAGCGCCTGAATCGGCGTGTTTTTATACAAATTATAAAATCTATGTTGACCGAGAAAAATTCTTTCCTTTAACAGCGCGTGAGTATTACTGGACAGATTTAGAGGGCTTAAAAGTCTATACCTGTAAAAACATTTATCTTGGTGTAATCCAAGCTGTCTTTGCGACGGGTGCTAACGATGTATTGGTGATCACTGATACAAAAAGGCATTTAATTCCCTTTTTATTAGATCAAACCATTAAGTCTATCGATTTAGAGAATAAAACTATGATTGTCGATTGGGATGCTGAATTTTAATGGATATTCAAATTATTAGCCTATTTCCTGAAATGTTTACTCCTTTAAATTTGAGTATACCTGGGCGCGCACAAAAAAAAGGCCTGATAAAAATATCCTATTTGAACCCTCGGGATTTTACGGTAGATAAACATAATACTGTTGATGACCGCCCTTACGGAGGCGGGCCCGGGATGGTAATGAAGTTTGAGCCGCTATTAGCCGCAATTAAGATGGCTAAGTCGCGCCAACAAACCTTACATACGACTCCACTGGTCAGCTGTTTATCACCTCAAGGGAAAGGGTTCGATCAAGTTGCGGCTCAAGAATTAAGTCAACGTAAAGGACTTATTTTAGTCGCGGGTCGTTATGAAGGCATTGATCAACGCCTAATAAACAGTGAAGTCGACGAGGAATGGTCTATAGGGGATTTTATTTTGAGTGGCGGAGAGCTAGCCGCGATGTGCCTTATTGATGCTATAGTCCGCCTACAACCAGGTGCATTAGGTCATCTGGAATCTGCTTCGCAAGATTCCTTTAGCTCGACTCTATTAGACTATCCGCACTATACACGCCCTGCACAGATAGATGGGCAAACTGTTCCCGATGTTTTGCTACAGGGAGACCACACCGCCATCGCTCGTTGGCGTTTAAAACAAGCTTTGGGACGAACCTGGGAACGCCGACCAGATTTATTAAAAAAGCATATACTTAGCCAGCAAGAGCAGGTATTATTAGCCGAATTCATCCGTGAGAATAGCGAATAAAATTTGGAGTTAGTGATGGGCAATCTCATACACATTATTGAAAAAGAACAAATGCAATTAAAAAAGGACATTCCTGACTTTCGTGCTGGAGATACTGTTGCAGTTAAAATTAAGGTTAAAGAAGGCACACGTGAACGATTACAATCCTTTGAGGGGGTTGTTATTGCTCGACGTAATCGTGGATTCAATTCTGCTTTTACCGTAAGAAAGATCTCACATGGTGAAGGGGTGGAACGAGTTTTCCCTCTTTATAGTCCTTTAACAGCAAGCATAGAAATTAAAAGACGTGGCGATGTTCGAAAAGCAAAACTGTATCATTTACGCAATCTTCGCGGTAAAGCGGCACGTATTAAAGAAAAACTAGTAACCGCTATGCAAACTTCTATTCCAACAAAAGAAGATGTTAGCGATAACAACCCTTTAGAATAGCCACTAATCTTTGTGCAGTACAAAAATTAATGGGTCCGTCATGGCGAGGCCGAAACACCCGTGAGGCCGCGACCATCCAGAAAAAATTAAGCTTTTCAATGGATGACCGCGCGCTATGCGCTCGCAATGACGAAAAATGCTTTGCTACAAACTGCAACAAAAGAAGAGTATAGTAACTTAACCGTTTTATGTTTTATAAAGCTATCATCCAAACTCCCATTGGTAAGATAGGAATTTCCACTATCGATCAACTAATTACCAGACTTGATTTCTTGAATGATGATAGGGCGTTAATTGACCCTAATGAAGAAATTGTAGAAAGTATCGTAAATCAGCTTAATCAGTATTTCCAGGATCCAAGTTTTCAATTTAACATCCCCTACCAGCTACAAGGAACACCCTTTCAAAATAAGGTATGGCAAACATTAAGCAAATTGCCTAAACAAAAAACCGTTAGTTATGGATCCCTCGCCCAACAATTAAAAACGGGTGCGCGAGCTATAGGGAATGCTTGTCGAGCAAATCCTCTTCCGATATTAATCCCATGCCACCGTGTTATCGCCCAAGGAAGTTTAGGCGGTTATTTGGGAAAAGAAATATCAATTAAAAAATGGTTATTAAATCATGAGTTTAATTCTTCAATATTTTGTGATGATTTAAAGCAAAATCTTTTGACATAAATAATTAAACACTAACTCATTTTAGTTATAAATTTTCTTTTAGCATTTATTTAATTCATTGCTTTACTTCTGTAAGTCTTTACTCAAAAGTGTGTAAGTTAAAACTGAAGCCGCCAAACACCCATTGTAATAAATTATAACTTTGTTAATCTATGTAATGTGTGTTGCTAATGATCTAATCAAGGATTTAATTTTCGGTAATAATCTTAAGAGGATTGTTTATATGGAAATTAATTAGCAAGTCCTTATGTTATTTGGAATAGATAAGGATGTCTACACTACATGGATGTAGTGTCAGCATGGATGCTACAAGGACGTTACTAACACAGATATACCCCCTTGGGCCGTTTTACGGCCCTTTTTAATTTATAATGCGCTTCGCAAAATTAATATTTAAAATCTTTTATTCCTCAATGTTTTGCCAAAAATGATGATTTTTTTCGTAATAAGTCTCTGCTTGTATTGTATTAGAGAATGTGTTTAGTTTTAATGTAATAGTTCCTTGTGTCGCAGTATTGTAGATTTTAGAACCTAAACGTTGGTAGCGATTTAATACAATTTTATGTGGGAATTTAAATCGGTTGTGAAAACCCGTTGGAAATAAAGCATAGAGTGGCTGTACAAGGTTTAAAAACTCTATGCTTGAAGAAGTTTTGCTGCCATGATGTGGCACTATTAATACTGTACTTTGCAAATCTTTTTGCTTTGCATGAATAAGATAGTTTTCCGCTGCTTTTTCAATATCACCCACTAATAAAATACTTTGTAAACGATTACTAATCTTTAGTACACATGAACTATTATTTCCTATATAAAAATGATGCTTAGGGGGATATAAAATTTCAAAACTAATTCCATCCCACTGCCAATACATCTTTTCTTCACATAAATTTACGATGTTGGGTAGAAATTTTTTTGGAATACTACTCAGCACCCTGTCGACTTGTATTTGTTTTAAAATAATCATCGCTCCACCACTATGATCGTTATCGCCATGACTAATCACCATTAAATTCACCTTTTGAACACCGATAGTTTGTAAAAAAGGAAGTACGACCAATTTTCCTGCATCAAAGGATGGACTTAAACGAGGGCCTGTATCATAAATCAAGACGTGATGCTGCGTACGAACTACACTGGCTAATCCTTGCCCCACATCGAGAAGATGAATCCATATATCTCCATATTCTGGTCTCTGGATTTGTCCAAAAAATAAAGGCAAGATCCAAATGAAACCTAAACACCGAGCTGGCATTCCCTTAGGTGCCAAAAGTAATAACATACCCATTAAACTTGAAATTAATATCCAAGGACTTGCTAAATATGCGTAATATTGAGCTAAGCGTATTTCTGAAAAAAATTGAGTACTTTCCATAGTAACTCCAGTAATTGTTCAGCAAAAATTAAGATGTGGCTTCCAAAAGCTAAGCTTACTAAGCTCAGTAAACTACCTAATAAACTAAGCGGCAAAATTAAAAACCCAATAGTTGGAATAGCTATTAAATTAGCCGCAAAACTAATCCAAGAAATTTGATGAAAAAATAATAAGGATAAAGGGATTAATCCTAAGCTAACCGTCAATTGTATTCGACACCAAGCTCGCCAATTCTTTAGGGGCTTGATGCGATTTGAAACAGCATAAAAAATGAGTATAACTGCTGTAAAGGATAACCAAAAACTCGCTGATAAAACTGAAAAAGGTTCTATGATTAAAATAATCAATAATGCTAAATAAAATGAGTGCCAACTGCTAAAATAACGTCGCTTTATTATCGCCAATGAAAATGCGGATAACATCAATAAAGCACGTTGAGTCGGGATAGCAAATCCTGCTAAAGCACTGTAGAAAATGGCTGATAACAACGTCAAGGCACTGGCAATTTTCGGTGCCGGAATATACAAAGTAACATAGGGTAACCTGCAGCAAATAAAACGAACTATCCAATAAATCATTCCTGCAATAAAGGCGAGATGTAAACCTGAGATAGCAAATAAATGATTTGTCCCTGTTCCACGCATTACTTGCCACTGTTCATCGGTAATTTCGCAGCGTATCCCCGTCGTCAATGCGCTAACAAGTCCTACTAACGGGTAGTCTTGCAAAGCTTTTTTTACATTTTCAGTAATTTTTTGACGTAAATTATCGATAAAATAATAAGCATTTGCGCGTTGAATTAAATACCAAGGATATTTGTCTAGGAGATACCCCGTAGCGCAAATGTTCTGTTGAAATAACTCGGCTTGATAGTCAAAGCTACCGGGATTCCAAAAAGCGCGGGGTCGACGTAGACGCAAGGCAAATTGCCAGATATCTCCTTTTTTAAAATCAGTTAATATTTTTGAGTTTTTATAAAAATATCCCTTAATACGCACAGGTATGGGGTATCGTATAGGTACGGAAGTCTCTAGGTTTTGGATAAGGAAATCAAAGCGCACGGCACCCGAATGATTTTCTGGAATAGTTAGTATACGTCCCTTAGCCATCAAGGTTTTCCCTTCCAATATTTTTGGAAATTGTTGAGTAAGTCGTTGATGGGCAATTATCAATGACCAAGAAAAACCTAAACAACAAGCAACGAAAAGTAAAATCCAGTTCGAAGAAAAAAATGGCTTAAAAAAAGTTAGGCTAATTAAAATAACACTTAGAGAAATCAGTAAGTACGCTAGTTTTACTGAAGGTAAATGCGAAAAATGCGTGATCCATACCACACCGATTAAAAACCCTAACGTCCAGCGGGCCATATTTTTATTTATTAAGTAACTTATCTTATTGTATATTGTCTTTAAGTAGATATAAAAACCATTAAAGTAATAAAAAATAATGTTAAATATTATTTTTATCTACAGCATTCTATAGTATACTTAATGGGTGTATTTAGGATAAAATATCTGTAATTAAGGTTGATCTAAATTAACATCACAAGGAGTGATATATGCAGAAATCAACTGAGCCTAATAAGGGGACTTCAGGTAATTCTAGCTCTGAAAATACAAATAAAATATCCACAGAAACTTCAGCCAATTCTTCTAAAATAGCAACTTCTAGTGAAGGAAGTTCATTCTCTAATATCTTTAAAAAATTAGTATGTTCGAGTTCCAATCTTGCAGACGATGAAAGCGAAGTCATGCGAGTACAAAAGTCTAGACCTAAATAAGATTGAATTTTTATTTTTTATAACGAATAAGAATTTTTAGACATTATATGGTTGCCGCCCAACTCGCAATCCTTATTATCTTGTATACGTTCCGTTTATTTCGTTATCGCGCGTGTCAAACCAAATTGCTGAGTAGGTAATGATTTTTTTAATGTAAACCCATTTTCAAAGGTGTTGCTAAAATCATAACAAGGCTAGCAACTAATCCTGCTGCTGGGATGGTTAAGATCCATGCCCACATAATTCGTCGTATAGTGGGCCAATGGGTATTAAGCCAACCATTTGTTGAGCCTACTCCAAGAATCGCTCCTGTGACGGTATGCGTAGTGGAAACTGGAATACCTAAATCAGTCGCTACAAATAACGTGAGCGCAGCACCTGTCGCAGCGCATCCACCACTTAAAGGAGTTAATTGGGTTATTTTATTTCCTAGCGTATGCACAATACGCCACCCCCCTATCAGTGTCCCCAATCCCATAACAAAATTACAAGAAATGATTACCCAAAACGGAACATAGAAATGTCCATTCAAAAGACCGGTAGAAAATAATAATACTGCAATAATACCCATCGTTTTTTGGGCATCATTACCACCATGACCTAAACTTAATAGAGCCCCTGCAACGAATTGGGCGCGCTTAGCCCAACGTTGAGTCTTATTGGAATCTACATCTTTTAAAAAAAAATGCGTCAATTTTATCAGCAGCCAACTTATTGATAACCCCAATAAAGGTGACAAAACTATTGCTATTAAAACAGGTAGTAATCCATGCCAATTTAAAACATGCCAGCCCCCCGCCACTAAAGCCGCACCGACTAGCCCTCCTATCAATCCATGAGACGAACTTGAAGGTAAACCAAAATACCAGGTTAAAAGATTCCAGATGATAGCTCCCGTTAGCGCTGCGAAAAGCACATAAGGGGTAACGATATGAGGTTCTATAAGCCCTGAGCCTATAGTCGTCGCAACACTTAGATGAAAAAATAAGAAAGCAATAAAGTTAAAAAATGCCGCCCATAATACTGCGGTTAAAGGTTTTAAAACCTTTGTTGCGACCATAATAGCTATGGAGTTAGCCGCATCATGAAAACCATTAATGAAGTCGAAGATAAATGCTAAGACAATAACGAAATAAATAAATACTAAAGTGCTCGTCATAAAGCATTCTTTCCATCACCTAAACTTGCTGTTAAGTATACACGAGGTTGGTAGGGTTGCCACTCTGACAACGTTAAGCCAATTTTATAAAAAATGTATTTAATTAAGTTATTTTTCATATGAAAATAGTTGAAAAACTTATTGTATTGATTTCAGTTATTTTTAATTCCTAAAACTCTATAACTTATGCATAAAATCCCATTTCCTATAAGTAGCCCCTTTAAGGTAGAATCATATTTTACAAAGTTAATATAGCCAAAAAGCACTTATGTTATCTCTTATTGAACTAGTTCAACAGCTTGTTGCTCGACCCTCTGTTACTCCAGAAGATGAGGGCTGTCAAACTATTTTATGTCAACACTTAAAGCGCTTAGGTTTTGCGATTGAACACTTACCATTTGCAGATGTCAATAATTTTTGGGCTAGACGGGGAAAAGATTCCCCTTTACTTGTTTTTGTTGGGCATACGGATGTCGTTCCCACTGGTCCATTAGATAAATGGGATAGCCCTCCTTTTGTACCTACCCTTCGCAATGGCCAACTCTACGGTCGTGGTAGCGCCGATATGAAAGGTAGCCTGGCTGCAATGTTAATAGCATGTGAAAAATTTATTAATGAACATCCTAATCATAGTGGTTCCATAGCTTGGTTAATTACGAGTGATGAAGAAGGCCCTAGCATCAATGGCACAGTAAAAGTCGCGGAAGTACTTAAAAACAGAAACGAAAAAATAGATTATTGCTTAGTTGGCGAGCCTACCTGCGAAGAAAAATTGGGTGATACTTTAAAAGTTGGTCGACGTGGGTCTTTATCAGCCGATTTGATCATCAAAGGGAAACAAGGTCATATTGCCTATCCTCAATTAGCCGAAAACCCGATTCATCGTTTTAATCCAAGTCTAGCCGAATTACTGAATACCAACTGGGATGAAGGAATAGCGTACCCAAATTTTCAACCTACCAGCTTACAGTTTTCTAATATCCATGGTGGTACGGGCGCGGGTAATGTTATCCCAGATAATATAGAGGTTAAATTTAATTTTCGTTATTCTCCTGCAACTACTGCTAAAAAATTAGAAGATACCGTAGAAGGTATTTTAAGAAAACATCATTTAAAATATCAAATCACTTGGCAACGTGGCGGACTTCCTTTTCTAAGTCCTTCAGGTCAATTACGTTTAGCTTGCCTTAATGTTATAAAAAAACTTACTGGCATTACGCCTAGCGTTTCAACGACGGGGGGCACTTCTGACGCCCGATTTATTGCTCCTTTAGGCGCAGAAATTGTTGAGTTTGGTCCTTGTAATCGCACAATTCACCAAATTAATGAATCTGTCTCTATTGACGATCTTGAGCAATTGGCTTTAATTTATGAAGAAATTTTAAAGAAAACTCTAGTTAAAATCTAATTATTGTTAATTAAATTAAAAGACCTAAAGCGCAGACAAAAAAAAGCAGCCCTAAGGCTGCTTGCGGTTAATCTTTAGTATTCTTTATTATGAAAGAAACTGCGATTTTGATAACCATGATGGATCAGGATAGTAAGCAAATACTAGCGTCCCGTTCTTAATCGAATGGATTAATGAATCGGCAACTGCTGGACTGACTGCAAAACAACCCCAACTTCGTCCTAGACGACCGTGCTGCTGCGCAAATTGCGCTGTCGCATAATCCGCTCTATGGACTACGATATCACGAGATTCCGCCCTATCGTTAAATCCTTGTTCTAAACCTTTTAACTTCAAAGAATAACCGTGTTTACCCTGATAAGTTGATTCAGTTAAAAACACACCTAAACTTGACTCTAAACTTCCTGGTCTATCCGAGAAGGAAGTTGCATAGTTGCCACCACTGTTTTGTCCATGGGCAACGTAATCATTAAAAAGTACAGCGTTGTTGTTAAGGTCTAACACCCACAATCTTCGTGCTGTTGATGGCTTAGTATAATCAATAATGGTTAAAATATGTTGATTGTCTAAACCTTCCTGCCTAGCTTTGTTATAAGCTTCTAAACCTAACTGTAATACTTTAGGATTAAGGCCTGGAGCTCGCTGACTGAACTGTTGTAGCTCAGCTTGCACGTTAGCGTTTTGGCTTACTGGACTAGCATTAACGGTCATCACGAAGAGACCACTGGCTAGCAGTAATAAACTTGTTATTTTCTTTAATATCACTATATAACCCCCCCTCCTGCTTATTTAGCAGAAGAAGCCACTATAGCATAATTCGTACAATATTTGAACGTATTTAGCCAGTTTTATTAGTCAAAAGGCTTACATTTTCCTCTCTGCCGTGTAAGCCTTTAATGGACGCTATGCGTCTTTTATTAGGGTTAAAACGCATGCACTCCTGGCTTTATTGGAGTAATTGAGCACTAAAAAGCCTGTTAGAGGAAGATATTACGCTATAGCTGCTGGTGGCTCCTATATTTGCTTCGGTCACTAATATGCTGAAATTTGGAGATTTAAGGACTATTCTAGTTTTCTTACTTTAGTTCGACCTAGGACAAAGCTCTAGCTCAAAACCATACGACTTCTTATCAACATAGAATAATCCTATCCAAAAATAAGTTATTTCTGGTAATCCTTACTAAGCTAAATACACTCTAAAAATCTCATTTTATATAGTCCAAACCAAGGGACCTTTCTATCAAGATTTCAAGTAAGTTTAGCGTTTATCTTCAACCTATTTTTATTGTTATAATCAAAAAATGGATTAATTTTCCTCTATAACTAGCATATTAAAAATTACTTCATTTTTCTCGGTCTACCACGCTTACGAATAGTACCTGTTTTAGCTATATTGAGCTGAGAAGGTCTTCTACCTTTTGTCGTTAACATTCTTTTCATTCTTTTTCTATTTCCTTTAGCCTTTGCAACAGCTAAAGCTTTGAAATTAGCTTCCATTTTTTTATGTTCAATTTTAACAACCTTTTCCAGCGCTTTTTGATAAGCTTCTTGTTCGGCAATTTTCAGCTTTTCTTTGAAGTTGACCTTCAGCATAGTAATCTTGGCACGTAAGGCTTTTTGAGTCATACGCGCATTTAAAGCAGCCTTACTACGTTGCATTTTTTTTGCTGCACTTAAGGGTGGTCTACCTCGTTTAGTTGTTGTTTGTATTTTAGCATTCGTCATATTGTATTCCTTAGAGTTAATATAATATCAATCAACCAATATACCTTCTTAAAATTAAGGTGATATTAAATAATATTTTCTTTAATCAAGAAGTATAAACCTAAATAGAAATTTTATTATATCGATAAATTATAGATAATTCAGCAATATTTTATCATTATTAAAAAATTTAGTGTTCTTTATAAGCATTTTTTAACTTTAAATTTCTAATTTTAAAACTAGTTAGTTATTTATGGGGATTTCATTATCTTTTTTCAATAGGTATATATTTTCTTTGCGTATTTCCAATATATAATTGTCTAGGTCTTGCAATGCGAAGTTTAGGATCAGCCATCATTTCTTCCCATTGTGAAATCCAACCTACCGTGCGAGCTAAAGCAAAAATTACTGTAAACATATTAGTAGGAATCCCCAAAGCACTTAAAGTAATACCCGAGTAAAAATCGACATTAGGATACAATTTTCTTTCGATGAAATAAGGATCTTCTAAAGCAATTTTCTCTAAAGCTAATGCAAGTTTAAATAAGGGAACTTCTTTTTGCCCAGTTTCTTCCAACACATCATGGCATGTCTTTTTCATCACTGCTGCTCTTGGATCATAATTTTTATAAACACGATGTCCAAAGCCCATTAATCGAAAAGGATCATTGGGATCTTTCGCCTTGTCAATATAATGATTAATTCGTGAAATATCTCCTATTTCAAGCAACATATTTAAACATGCTTCGTTAGCACCGCCATGAGCGGGGCCCCATAAAGCGGCTATGCCTGCAGAAATGCAGGCGTAGGGATTAGCTCCCGTTGAACCTGCAAGTCTCACAGTAGAAGTAGAAGCATTTTGTTCATGATCAGCATGTAAAATAAAAATTTTATCTAAAGCTCGTGCTAACACCGGATTAGGCGGGTTTTCTTCGGTAGGAACCCCAAACATCATATGCATAAAATTCTCTGCATAACTCAAATGGTTGAGAGGATACATGAAAGGTAATCCTGTCGCATATTTATACGACATAGCAGCAAGGGTTGGCATTTTAGCAATTAATCTTAACGCAGCCAATTTACGATGTTCCTTATTATGAATATCCAATAGGTCATGATAAAAAGCGGATAATGCCCCAACAACACCTAACATAATTGCCATGGGATGAGCATCTCTGCGAAATCCATGAAAAAAATGACGTAACTGCTCATGCACCATCGTATGTTGATTAATTTCTTCATTAAAACTTTGTTTTTGAATTTGATCGGGTAATTCACCATGAAGCAACAGATAACCAACTTCTATAAAATCTGATTTTTCAGCAAGTTGATCAATCGAATAGCCACGATAAAGTAAGATACCTTTATCACCATCGATAAATGTTATTTTAGAAGAACAGGATGCGGTAGATAGAAATCCCGGATCATAGGTAAATCGATTAATTTTTGCCAATTGGGTCACGTCAATAACATCAGGTCCTAACGTTGCTTTGCAAACAGGCAAATGAATAGGAGATAAACTATCAACAGTTAAAATTGCCGTGGAAGAAGACAAATCTTTAGTGGTTACTTCCGCAGATTGAGTCATAATAGCCTCTGAATTTATAAATTTAATTTTGTCGCCAACTAAACTAGCAATTACCTAAAAAGGGGGGTGTTTATAACAAAGATAAAATACTGATATTTACTCGGCAACTTGAAGATTTTATCAAATAATTAGAAAGATGTGCTAGATTTATGCTAGATTAACGATATTGTGCAAACTATTCAACACTTAACTGTAACCAATGACCATTCAGGCCAGAGACTCGACAATTTTTTAATGTCGCGCTTAAAAGGTCTGCCTAAAAGTCGCCTTTATCGAATCATACGAAAGGGCGAATTACGCATCAATAAAAAAAGGGTAAAACCGGATTATCGCCTACGAGAAGGAGATATTATTCGGATCCCTCCATTACGACTTGCCCCACCCACAACAAAAAATATTTTAAATGAAAAACTAGCAGTACTTCTTGAAAAAGCAATTATTTTTGAAGATAAACATTTTTTAGCCCTCAACAAACCTAGCGGAATTGCTGTCCATGGTGGCAGCGGTATACATTTAGGAATTATTGAGGCCTTACGTTTGTTGCGACCGCAGTTAAAATTCTTAGAATTAGTCCACCGCTTAGATCGCGATACGTCAGGTTGTTTATTAGTTGCCAAAAAAAGTAGTGTTTTAAAGGAACTACATGAATTATTACGTTCAGGTGAGATTAAAAAGACCTACATTGCTTTGGTTTCAGGACATTGGCCTAAATCGTTACTAAAAGTGGACGCGCCTCTATATAAGAATCAATTGCAATCAGGAGAACGCATTGTACGTGTCCAAACAGAGGGTAAAAATTCCTTAACTGAATTTTCTGTACAACATTATTATGCTGAATCTACATTAGTCGCAGCAATGCCTATTACTGGACGTACGCATCAAATTCGCGTTCATGCCCAATTCGCCAAGCATCCCATCATTGGAGATGAAAAATATGGCGATAAAGAAATTAATAAAAAGATGCGTCAATTAGGTTGCAAACGACTTTTCTTACATGCTAGCCAGCTTGAATTTACTTTACAGTCAATAGAGGAAACAATAAAGCTAAATGCTCAATTACCAGAAGATTTAAGCCAATTTTTAAAACGCTTAACTTCTTTATCTGCTAATTAATTATCTATTCATGTTTTCTTTTAGCGCTGCAAAAATATGTCTACGCACCTCTTCAACATCAGCATGGCCATTAATTGAAATATAACAGGGCGCACCCGGATCACCCCGACGCTGCCACTCCTCGTAATAACAAAGTAACGGTTTAGTTTGTTGATGATAAATGCGTAAGCGTTCCCGTACCGTTGCTTCGGTATCATCTTTACGTTGAATAAGCTCTTCTCCGGTTACATCATCTTTGTTGGGAATTTTTGGTGGATTATATAATGTATGATAAATACGTCCTGAGGCAGGATGAATACGTCGCCCACTAAGGCGTTTTACGATCTCATCATCTTCTACCTTGATTTCGATAACAAAATCAATACAAATTCCGTTAGCTCGTATCGCTTCTGCCTGCGGTAAAGTACGTGGAAACCCGTCAAACAAAAAACCATTGACACAATCTGCTTGTTGGATACGCGCTTCAACCAATTCAATAATAACTTTATCAGAAATTAACTGGCCCGAATCCATTAAAGCTTTGGCTTGCAGACCCACAGGCGTACCCTGACTCACGGCAGCGCGTAACATATCTCCGGTAGAAATTTGAGGAATACGGTAATAAATCGTTAAAAATTTTGCTTGGGTACCTTTTCCTGCCCCAGGTGCCCCTAATAAAATAATTCTCATGTTCTATTTTTATCTCAAGTAGGTGTCTAAACATCATCTATAAGCCAGATCCAGACTAGCCAGAAGTCTAAAAATATGCTTTTATCACTCTCTGATTTTTGCAACCCCGTCAAATGATCGGGATATGCCGTTCGCCCTGAATGCGAAAGTTTCGCATCTTCAAGTACCAGCGGTATATCTACAAAGTTTCGAAAGAAGTCTACTATAAAAAGAGACAAAATACGTAGGGTCTTTTACATTAAAGGGGTTTTATCCCTAACCTCTGTGACTATGATGATCTTATGAATACTTTTGTTTTTGATATTGAAACTGTTCCTGATGTAAAAAATGGACGAATTCTTTATAACATAGATAATGAAAAAAGCGATCGTGAAGTCGCCGAAATTATGCTAGCAAAACGTCAAGAAAAAACCGGCAACTCTGGATGGCTTGCTCATCATTTGCAGCGCATCGTGGCAATTTCTGTTGCCTTACGCACTAATAATCAATTTAAAATAGGGTCCTTGGGTAATATTAATTCAGAGGAACCTGCCCTTATAGAAGCGTTTTTCAAATGTATTGAGAAATATTTACCTATTTTGATTTCCTGGAATGGTAGCGGCTTCGACCTACCCGTTTTACACTATCGGGCATTATTATACGGAATTAGTAGCCCTAGCTATTGGAATGTAGGTAATGATGATAACAGTTTCCGCTGGAATAATTATTTAAGCCGGTATCACTATCGTCATACCGACCTAATGGATGTTTTAGCGGCTTATCAAGGCCGTGCAAATGCTCCTTTAACGGAAATTGCTGTCATGTTAGGTTTACCCGGAAAGCTAGGTATGGACGGTAGCCAAGTTTGGGATTATTTTTTAGAGGGTAAATTAGAAGCCATCCGAAATTATTGCGAAACAGATGTGTTAAATACCTATCTAATTTATCTTCGCTTTGAATTGATACGCGGAAATTTCTCTTTTGAAACTTATCAAAAAGAGTGTGCTTATGTCCGTGAAACGATTGCTGAAGAAAATAAACCTCATTTTAAACAATTTATACAAGCATGGAAAATTTAAAAACTTTATCTACCGATACTGCCCCTGTTGTTATTACTGGCATTTCGCATGAAGGCCGGGGCATTGCCCATATCAATGGTAAAATTACCTTCATAGAAAATGCATTACCTGGAGAAAGCGTTCAAATCGCCTATACCAAAAAGCGACGTTCGCATGACGAAGCAAAATCTATTCAGATACTTAAAGCGTCAACAGATAGAATCCAACCGGGTTGCCTGCATTACGATAGTTGTGGTGGATGCAGCTTACAACACTTAAGTAACCAAGCTCAGCTGCAACACAAAGAAAAAACACTCATCGAACAACTTAACCATTTTGCCGGAATTAAGCCCAAATCATTGCTATCGCCACTTACCGGCCCAAGTTGGGGCTATCGCCGACGGGCACGCCTAGGGGTTAAATACGTAGCTAAAAAGCAAACCGTGCTGGTTGGCTTTCGTGAAAAAAATGGTCGCTATCTAGCACAATTACAAGCTTGCAAAACATTAGATCCAAGAGTTGGTCAGCTTTTACTCCCTTTACAGCAACTTATTCACAAATTAAATGCCTTTCAAGCTATCCCACAAATTGAAGTAGCAATCGGGGATGACATCATAGGCTTGGTTTTCCGACATCTCACCCCTTTAGGCATCTCGGATCAAATACAACTCAAGACCTTTGCCGAACAACATCATATACAACTTTACCTGCAGCCTGGCAATGAAAGTAGTACTCACTGTATTTGGCCAGAAGATCCTAAATTGCTAAGTTATCGTTTGGAAAATAAGGGTTATCTGCCTTTAGAACTCTTATTTGAACCTAAACACTTTGTCCAGATTAACGCGGACATCAACCAAGCGATGATACAGCGAGCTATGGAATTGCTCTTACCTAATTTCAGCGATCGGATATTGGATTTATTCTGCGGATTAGGTAATTTTAGCTTACCCCTTGCCACCCGATGCCAATTCGTCGTAGGCGTTGAGGGATATGCCGAACTCGTGGAGCGGGCAAAAGCCAATGCTAGACACAATTCAATTAACAATACACAATTTTATACAGCTGATTTGACAGCCCCTATATTAAAAGAGGCTTGGGCTCAACAAACTTTCAACAAAATTCTATTGGATCCACCCCGCTCTGGAGCTTTGGAGATTATTTCGCAAATTGCACATTGGAATGTTGAGCGTATTGTGTATGTATCCTGTAATCCTGCTAGTCTTGCTAGAGACGCAGGGGAATTAGTAAAACAAGGCTATAGTTTAGAACAAGCCGGAATAATGGATATGTTCCCGCAAACTCATCATAGCGAAGCAATTTGTTTATTTACTAAATAGGTTGTATGAATAAACTAAACAGTACATTTCTTAAGAATTTCTGGTTTTTGATTGGAATATTTTCCACTGTTCTCTTTTTAATAAGCCCGATGAAAAGTTTTGCCTATTATGATGAAAATGGCCAGGATGTCTCCTTAACATCCATCCAGCAAAACCTAAATAACATATTAAGTCATTTTAAAGGCTTTAACACCGGTGTTTCCATACAGTCATTATCAACAGGAAGAGTACTTTATCAATATAATGCCAATCGCGGCTTTGTCCCTGCTAGCACTTTAAAATTATTTACCGGAATTGCCGCTTTAGATTATTTGGGGCCGCATTTCCAATTTAAAACTCGTTTTTTAACTAACCCCGGCGCGTCGATTCGTAATGGCGTTTTAACTGGAAACCTATACATAAAGTTCAGCGGCGATCCTTACTTAACGCTCGAAGATCTCAAGGACATGTTAGAAACATTAAATGAACAACATATAAATAAGGTGCAAGGAAATATTGTTATTGATGATACAGTAATCGATCGCAGCACCTGGCCTCCAGGGCGTGTTATTGACGACAGAATTTTCTGCTATGCCGCTCCGGTAACGGCGACTATCATCAATCGCAATTGTTTTAGTCTTAGTGTTAAAGCTAATCAACACTTATTACATCCTACTGTCACTAAAAGTAATAGCAATTTAGGTATAGTTATCGATAACCAAGCAGTTACTAAGCGTTTAAGACAAAGAAGTTACTCTCTAGATTTAAAGCCAAATGCAGCTAGCAAAAACCACTATACCTTAAGGGGATATCTTTCCCCGAAGATGGGCCCTTTATCATTTGCAGTCGCCTTACAAAATCCAAATTTGGCTACTTACGATATTGTGGCTGGATTATTAAGAAAATACTCCATCCGTTATTCAAATTTAGTTTATGGGAGAACCCCCCCTCTTGCTAGGACATTAGCCGAAAACAGCTCTCCTGAACTTGCTTTTTTAATAAAAAATATGTTAAAAAAGTCAGATAATCTTATTGCTGATAGTTTATTAAAAAAACTAGGGGAAAAGTACTTTTCAGTGCAAGGTAGTTGGAAAACTGGTAGAAATGCCGTGCAGGCTATTCTCGCCAACAAAACAGATATTGATTTCAAGCATCTAGTCATGGTCGATGGCTCTGGTTTATCGCGCAATAATATAGTCACGCCTAATGCCTTCGTTAAATTGTTAAATTTCGCTTATACACAATTACCTGATAGCGATTTGCTTTTTGAATCCTTACCTCGCTCAGGGATAGACGGTACGTTAAAACATCGTCTAGGCGGCCCTTCACTCGGTAGAATACATGCTAAAACGGGAAGCATGCATGGAATAAGTAGCTTAGCCGGTTATGTTCGAACCGCTAATAATCAAGTTCTAGCTTTTTCTATTTTAATTAACGATCCTGTTCCTGGAAAAAATAATCAAGGAGGCTATCGCTTATTAGAAAATCGAATTTGTGAGTTTTTGGCTAGAAGTTATGTATAAAATTAGTCCAAAAAATTTATACAAATAAACTAGTTGATTTTTCTAATTTTTTTAGAGCTACAAACTAAAAATAAGGATAATTGAAAATGGTTAAAATAAAAAATTCGCTCTACCTAAATAATGATGGCAGTATTAATTTAGAAACGTGGCTACACCATGCCGCAATGCAACGTAGCCAAGAAGATTTCAAATTAATTCGACAAGCTTCTATTTTAAGTCAAATTGTGGGGGAAGCAAAAACAACGCCCACACATGTCTCTTGCTTACAACAGGGCCTTACCATGGCCGAGATTCTGTTAGATTTGCATCTTGATAAAGAGACCATTGCAGCTTCCTTAATTTATAGTTGCGTAAATTATGCTGAACTCTGTTTAGAAACGGTCTACGAACATCTAGGGCCAAATGTGGCTAAAATTATCGAAGGCGCTAAACAGATGAATGCCATTCGTATTGCCAGTACCGCTGCTAATCTACATCAAACCCAATTAGAAAATATTCGAAAAATGTTACTTGCCATGGTAGAAGATATGCGCGTTGTTCTCATTAAACTTGCAGAACGCACCGCTACCATGCGCACGCTAGATATGTTGGACCGAAAAGTAAGCCAAGTCTATGCACGTGAAACCCTGGATATTTACGCTCCTTTAGCCAATCGTCTTGGCGTAGGTCAACTGCAATGGGAACTAGAAGATCTCTCTTTACATTATCTAGAACCGAAAATATATGCACAGATCGCCCAACTCCTTCATGAACGATTGATCGATCGTGAATCCTATGTACAAATTATTTTAACTCAACTACGAAAAATTTTAGATCATGCTCAACTACATAACTTTGAAATATATGGACGCGTAAAACATATCCATAGTATTTACAGAAAGATGCAACAAAAAAAATTAAAATTTGAAGAACTGTATGACCTAAATGCCATCCGCATTTTAGTCAATACTGTTAAGGACTGCTACAATGTTTTAAGTATTATTCATAGCTTGTGGGCACCTGTATCAGGACAGTTCGATGATTATATCGCGACACCAAAATCCAATGGTTATCGTTCTATTCATACCGCTGTTTCAGGTCCTGGCCAAAAAATACTTGAAATCCAAATTCGCACTCATCAAATGCACCAAGAATCCGAGCATGGTTTAGCAGCGCATTGGCAATATAAAGAAACTGCTCAACAACAAAAAGAAAGTTATCAAACAAAAATCGCCTGGCTCCGCCAAGTATTAGAGTGGCAAAAAGAACTAGTAAAACGTGGCAAAGCGACGGTACCGGGTCTCACGACTGTTTTAGATGATCGAGTGTATGTATTTACACCTAATGGAGATATCCTTGATCTACCGAAAGGTTCAACACCTTTGGACTTTGCTTATCATATTCATAGTGAGGTGGGACATCGTTGCCGAGGAGCAAAAATTAATGGCGCTATTGTTCCCTTAACTTATCAATTAAAAATTGGTGAGCAAATCGAAATTCTTACTGCAAAACAAGGAAATCCGAGCCTAGATTGGTTAAATCCAAATTTAGGCTATTTATACACCGCTCGTGCTAAAGCAAAAGCCCATCATTGGTTTAAAACTCAAGATTATGAAAAACATTTACTCCATGGCGAAGATTTGTTTAATAAAGAGATTCAACGCTTAGGATTAACAACGCTCGATCCTGAGAAGTTAGCGCACAAACTTCATTTTAAGACCAAAAAAGAAATGATTGCCGCATTAGGCAGTGGTGATTTACGGCCTGCTCAACTTTTAAATGCGATACAATCGCAAGAAAAACAATTAGCCTCAAGCTTGGTCCAACCTGAAATTTTATTAGGTAAACCTCGTAGCAGCTTACCAGAAGGTATTAGTATAGCTGGCGTTACCGACTTGTTAACGCAGACTGCGGGCTGTTGCAAACCAGTTCCAGGAGATCCTATCCGAGGATTCATTACTCAAAGTCGTGGCATAGTTTTGCATCGTGATGATTGTATGCATTTACTCAATCTCGAGCCGGAAAAACAAAATCGCTTAGTAGACGCTGACTGGGGCCTAGCTGTTAGTCAAGTCTATCCAGTCGATATCTGCGTTGAAGCATACAATCGACCTGGTTTACTGCGTGATGTATCTACGCTGATTGCTAATGAAAAATTAAATTTAGTCGCATTAACATTAGCCAGTGATAAACCCGACCCCAAGGTGTATATGAAACTAACTATTGAAATACCCAGCTTACTTTCACTTGGAAAAGTCTTAGATCGCATCAAACAAGTGCCTAATATTATTGATGTCAGAAGACAAATCATAAGTTAGAGAGGACCTTTAATGGCACGTGGCCAAGAAGCACTGTTTTTCTGTGTTTCGTTACTCACATACTACGTGTATGCTCCGTTACGATACTCAAAAAACAGTGCTTCTTGTCTCAGCCTAGCATCATTAAAGGCTCCCTCTTAAATTTATTCATCTGACTGGATTTACGGTATATGTCTAAAGAAACAATTTATAGCATCTCCGAACTCAATCAAATGGTTCAAGATCTATTAGAAGATGCATTTTTACCTATTTGGGTAGAAGGTGAAATTTCTAATTTCGCCAGTCCTAGTTCTGGGCATTGGTATTTTTCTTTAAAAGATAAAAATGCTCAAGTACGCTGTGCACTTTTCAATGGTCGACAACGTTATAAAGACAGTCAACCAAAAAATGGTATGCAAATCTTAGCTCGTGCCAAAATTTCCCTGTATCCAGCGCGTGGAGAGTTTCAATTAATCGTTGACCAATTTGAACCTGCGGGTGAAGGAGCTTTACGTAAAGCGTTCGAAAAATTAAAAAGTCAACTTGCCGCAGAAGGCTTATTTGATCCAAAACATAAAAAACCCCTACCTAAGTTTCCTAGCACAATAGGCGTAATTAGTTCAGAAACAGGTGCTGCATTACGCGATATCTGCATTGTTCTTAAGCATCGTTTTCCAGCCATTAATATCATTGTATACCCTTCTTTAGTTCAGGGAAAAAGTGCCTCAGCACAAATTGTGCGACAGATAAACACCGCGAATCAACGTAAGGAATGTGAAACTTTAATTTTGGCTCGGGGCGGAGGATCATTGGAAGATCTATGGCCTTTTAACGAAGAAAACGTGGCGAGAGCAATTTTTAAAAGTGAATTACCACTTATAAGTGCTATTGGGCATGAAACAGATTTTACTATTGCCGATTTTGTTGCTGATGTGCGTGCAGCTACGCCCACTATGGCCGCACAATTGGCGAGCCCTGATAGACATGAATACCAACAGCAATTAGATAAAATCTTCCAGCATCTCATTAAAACTATCCAATACTTATTAAAAAGTTATCAGCATAATCTAGAAAATCTAACCAAACGCTTACGTCATCCCCAGCAACGATTACAAGATGGATTTCAGCATTGTGATGAATTAACCCAGCGCCTCAATTTAAGTATAAAAAACCAATTACAAATACGTCAGCAAAAGCTCTTGGGTTTGTCTCGTACATTGCAAGCCATAAGCCCTTTAGCTAGTTTGGCCCGTGGATATGCAATAGTAAGTGATGCTGCAAGCAAAAAAATCCTGCGTGATAGCCAGGAAATAAAACCGGGTCAGGAAATTATTACTAGGCTTGCCAAAGGTGAATTACTTTGTGAAGTTAAAGCAAAATTTTAGCTTTTTTTGCTTCAGCCTCTATTAAACCTAAAGCATTTTTCCTCATTGCGAGCGCCGTAGTGCGTGGCAATCCATGGATGGCCACGGCCTCGCTAACGTCTCGGCCTCGCCATGACGAGCTTATTAATTAAGTTGTAGCATGCAGATCATCTATCTTTCTGCAGCTTCTGACATAGGTTCAGCATACCCACACTCCTTACGAGGACAAACTTTTTCAGTTCCTCGACGTTTGGTTGTTTTAATCGTCATCACTGGCCAAGCACAACGCGGGCAGGCTTGTTCGATAGGCTCATTCCACACTGCGTACGTGCAAGTAGGATACGTAGAACAAGAAAAGAAAATTTTACCATACCTAGATTTGCGCTTAAGCAATGTGCCTTTATGGCATTCGGGACATTCTATTCCTGTATCTGCTGGTTTTTCTAAAGGCTCAATATGCTTGCATTTAGGATAGTTACTACAACCTATAAACTTCCCATAACGACCAATCTTTATATGTAAAGCATGCCCACAATCAGGACATAAACGATCTTGTACAACCTCAGGCTCACTTACTGTAGTAACTTCTCCTTCCATATTTCGCGTGTAATCACACTCTGGATATCCTGAACAACCAATAAATCTACCGCGCTTACCTAAACGTATTGATAAGGTTTTACCACATTTAGGACAAGCTTCATCTAACGCTTCTTGAGTTACATCTTTTCGTTGTACCGTTTCCTCAGTGGTCTCAATCAATGTTTTAAATGGTGTCCAAAAATCTTGTAGTAAAGGGATCCATTCTTTCTCTCCCCTAGAAATTTGATCAAGCTCATCCTCTAATCGCGCCGTAAATGCATAATCAACATATTGCATAAAATAACGCGTAAGAAATTTATTCACTATCCTACCGACGTCAGTCGGTTTAAATCTTTTTTGATCGAGCGTGACATATTCTCTTTGTTGTAAGGTTGAAATAATAGGCACATAGGTTGAAGGCCGACCAATATCTCGTTCTTCTAGCGCCTTGACCAAACTTGCTTCACTATAACGTGGAGGTGGTTCAGTAAAATGTTGATCGGCACTAATATCCATAAGATTAACTTGATCGCCTATCTTTAAGGGTGGCAACATACTTTCTTCTTCGGATTTTGCTCTATCATCATCTGATTTAGACTTGCTATCATCATAGCTTTCTAAATAAACTGCCATAAAACCCGCATGCACGATAGTCGATCCGTTGGCTCGAAAACAATGATCTTTAGCTGCTTTTGCACTTAAATCGACAGCAACCGTGTCAATGGTGGCATGCATCATCTGCGAGGCTACTGCACGTTTCCAAATAAGCTCATATAATCTAAATTGGTCAGGGCTTAAATGTTTTTTAAGCTCCTCAGGTGAAAATTCTACGTGGGTCGGCCGAATAGCTTCATGTGCTTCTTGTGCATTACGACTTTTAGTACGAAAATGTCGAGGAGCTTCGGGTAAATCCTTCTCCCCATAACGTTGCACGATAAGTTCACGTATCGATATTATAGCCTCGTTGGATAAATGCACAGAATCCGTTCGCATATAAGTAATCAACCCCACTAAACCTTCACCAACATCAACACCTTCATAGAGCTGTTGCGCAAGACGCATGGTTCGCTGGGCTGTATATCCTAATTTTCGGCCGGCTTCCTGCTGCAAAGTCGATGTGGTAAAAGGCGCCGCAGGATTGCGTTTACGTTGCTTTTTCTCAACATTAATAACCTGTAAATAACCCTGTGCCAGTTGTTGCAAATTTTCTTTGATGGCAGTGGCTTGCTCTTCGGTAGTAATACTAAATTGATTAAGCTTTTCTTGCTGATATTGGATTAAACGCGCCACAAAAAGTTTTTCATCCGACTTATTATTAGCCGTGATTGTCCAATATTCTTGAGATTTAAAAGCTTCGATTTCTTCTTCACGTTCAACGATTAATCGTAAGGCGGGACTTTGAACACGACCTGCAGACAAACCGCGACGAACTTTTTTCCATAGTAAAGGCGATAGCGTAAAACCGACCAAATAATCCAATGCTCGACGTGCTTGTTGTGCATTTACCAAATCCATAGCAATATGACGTGGATTTGCCACCGCTGCATTAACTGCTGATTTTGTTATTTCGTGAAATACTACTCGATAAGTCGGCTTATTTTTTAGCAATTTTTTTTGCTTTAGAATTTCGTAAATATGCCAAGCGATGGCTTCTCCTTCACGATCCGGATCAGTCGCAAGATATAATGCATCGGCATTCTTAAAAGCCTTAATAATCATATCCATATGTTTGGCATTCTTTTCAATCAGAGCATATTGCATAGCAAAACCCTGATCTGGATTCACAGCGCCCTCTTTAGGTATCAGGTCGCGAACATGGCCATAGGAAGCCAACACTTCAAAGTCTTTACCTAAATATTTTTTGATTGTTTTAGCCTTAGCGGGCGATTCTACAATCAATAGATTTTTTGCCATTTTATTTCCTCACGTAGCCCCCAGGAACCACGTCTATATACCCTTGTAATTGCAGTGTCGACAAACGAGCTAGCAATTTATCGATAGTTAAGCCAGTTCTCGCCATCAATATATCGATACTTGTCGTTTCAAATCCAAGGCACTCTACAAGCTTTGTATCCTGCGAATCAAGTCCACATAGATCCTTTTTTAGTTGAGTCGGTTGGCTTTGCGGGACCTCATGATTGAGAACGCCCTCCAGATTAGCATTCTGATTAGCATAAAGTATCCCTTCAGTCTCCTTTTTGTTAACAAAATCCCCCGCATTATGGGACTTAGTCGATGCGACTTCATCAGCCCAACTATGAGCCAGTTTCGGTAAAAATGAAAGCGCTTGTGTAATATCCTGATAGGTCTCCACCAGAGTAGCTCCTTCTTTTAATAAGGCATGGCAGCCTTGACTTAAGGGATTGCGGATAGAACCTGGAACAGCAAATACCTCTCGACCTTGTTCCAAGGCATAACGAGCACTTATTAATGACCCGCTCCGTAGCGATGCTTCTATCACAATAACACCTAGGCTTAAACCACTAATTATCCTATTTCTTCTAGGAAAATATTCTGCCTTGGGTGAAGCGTATGGAAAAAATTCAGAGATCAGCGTTCCTCTTTTTTCCACTATATCCATGGCTAAGGTTTGATGACAAGCTGGGTAAATATATTCAAGTCCACTACCTAATACAGCAATGGTTGAACCGTTTCTTAACAAAGCGCCTTGATGTGCAGCACCATCAATACCTCTCGCCAAGCCACTGATAATAACAAATCCCTGATCACTTAATTCATGAGCGATTTGATGGGCAATTTCTAAGCCTGAAAATGTAGGATTGCGAGCACCGACTACGGCCAAAGTTTGTTGCTGCAAAAGAGACAACTCGCCCACAATAAATAAAATCAACGGTGGAGAAGAAATTTCACGCAATAATGCTGGATAACGCAAATCCCCCCAATGTAAAATATGTCTTTGAGGTTGTTCTACCCAACGTAAGCTAAGCTCTACACTTTTCCAATCTGGTTTTTGCAAGTTACTAGCTAGAATTGGACTGACGCCCGTATTAAGCAATTCTTGGTACGAGGCTAATAAAATTTCTTTTGGGTTAGCAAACCTTTTTAAGAGCATCGAAACCGTGTTTAAACCACAGCGCGGAACGGTGTAAAGCGCTAACCAATATCCTATTTCATCCAATGTCAAATCCATGAGCATGCACTTTAATTGCCAACTACAAATTAAAGTGTCTCATTTTAACGCAAGCAGTTTCAAGCGATATTTTTGCTAAAATTAATTAGGTTTATTAACCAAAGGAAGTTAAAAACTTTATTATTAGTTTTTAAATAATTAAAGATAGTATAACTATTCTTTATATCGCTCCATACTCGCAGTAATTTCAACTCTTGCTTGATCAGGCCCTACCCAACCTGTGACTTTAACCCACTTTCCAGGTTCTAAGTCTTTATAATGCTCAAAAAAATGTTGGATACTTTGTGTAAGTTGATCCGGTAAGTCTTGCCAAGTTTTTATTTGGTGATACAAGGAGGATAACTTATCGATAGGCACCGCTAAAATTTTAGCATCGACACCTGATTCATCTTCCATTTTTAACATACCAATCGGTCTACAACAAATCACACAGCCTATTAACAATGGGAATGGCGCTATTACCAACACATCAACGGGGTCACCATCTTCTGATAAAGTAGAAGGTACATAACCGTAATTACAAGGATAGTACATTGCTGTCCCTAAAAAGCGATCCACGCGTAGCGCACCTGTTTCTTTATCAACCTCATATTTAATCGGATCACTATGGCTAGGGATTTCTATCACCACATTTATTTCATCGGGGACTTTTTTACCTGGACCTAATTTTACCAGCGCATTCATAATTTTATATTTCCTAAAATTCTATTTTTAAAGCATAATAATAAATCAACTACTTGACTTAGGCCAGCCCAGGCATCATGGATTGTATTTTTTGTAAAATCATTAAAAAAGAGCTTCCTGCTGATATTGTTTATGAAGACCAAGCTATCATTGCTTTTAATGATAGGCATCCACGTGCCCCTGTTCATCAATTAATTCTGCCCAAAAAACATATCGCTACGCTAAATGATCTGACAGAAGATGATACGCTGCTGGCAGGTAACATCATGCAAGTCGCACGTCATTTAGCTAAAAAAGCTCGTATTGCGCAAGCCGGGTATCGAACTGTTTTCAATTGTAATAAGGATGGCGGCCAAGAGGTTTTTCATTTACATTTACATCTACTAGGGGGGCGCGCACTGCGTTGGCCCCCGGGTTAGCAGTAAGTTTTTACTCAAAAAATACCTTATCTTAGCGTCTTTCAGCTATTGGTTAGGTCTTTATTTTCGCAAATCTCTTGCCAAGCAAAGGCAAGCCTGGGTATATTTCTTATTTAAGAAAACAACTTATTTTATATACTCAGCAATGCGATTTTTGACAAGTGCTGCAAAGAGAATTCCAAATTGAGTGGCACTTAGATAAGAATTCCAGCGTGAAGAGTATACTGATTGGGGCATCATCATGGATTTAGTAACACTAGTTTTAGCTTGCAGTCTATATACTGACAACTCTATTCCCTATGCCATGATACAAACCGGAACACAAAATAATCCACTCGTCGTTACTGTTGAAGGCGATACTAAGACCTTCAAAACGATACCAGCCGCCGTAAAGTTTACAAGTACTCAAATCGCATCAGGGAAAAACCTAGATATTGGCTTGATGCAGATTTCTAGTCGATGGCTTCCAGAAATTGGCGCTCATGCCTCCGATTTATTTAGACCTTGCAAAAACTTGGTTGTTGCGACACAAATTTTAGAAAAATTACGCTTACAATGCCAATCCTTAGCGGCTAATAATCCGAGATTGGATATTCAGTCTTGCGCGCTTTCATTATATAAAACCAAAAATCTTCAAAAAGGATTACCTTATGCCTATCAGATTATCCAATATGCCAAAATACATCCCTTCAATGAACTCGCCGAAAAAGCACGTGACCCCGGAATGTTAGCCGCAACGAAAAAGTCCAACACCAAGCCTATACACACTAAACAAACTCTAACAGACAATAATCCTGAAGATTATTCATCTTAACCTATACCTTATAAATCATATGCCAAATCCAACTGTTGACTTTTATTTATTAAATACACTTGCGCAAGAAGATGTTTACCGCTTTATCTGCCGCTTAGTCGATAAAGCCTATCTTCTGCAAAAAAGAATTTATATAAAGGTTAATTTGGATGAGGAAGGGCAACGTTTAGATGAAATACTTTGGACCTTTCGTGATATTAGTTTTATTCCTCATTGCTACTTAGGAATTAATTCAGCCTTCGACCCGATGTTACCTGTTAATATTGCCATCGATAAACCCAGTGAACTAGACGCCGAGATTTTATTTAATCTCAGCCATGAAGTTCCAAGCTACTTTCCTGAGTTCTCGCGTATTATTGAAGTTGTATCGGAACAAAAAGAAAATAAATATCAATCACGCCAGAAATATAAATTTTATAAAGCACAGAATTGCCAGGTAACCACGCATAATATAAGTCCATCATGATAAATAAAAATTATGACTCAATAAAGATAGAAGCTCATTGGCGAAAACAATGGGAGATGAATTCCTATTTTCAACCTAGTGGCCAAGGTGAACCCTACTGCATCGTACTTCCACCGCCTAATGTCACGGGAAGTTTGCATATGGGTCACGGTTTTCAAGTAACTTTGATGGATGCGTTAATTAGATATCAACGCATGTGTGGGAAAAACGTTTTGTGGCAAGGGGGCACTGATCATGCAGGAATTGCTACGCAAATGGTGGTAGAACGTCAATTGCTAGCTCAAGGAAAATCTCGACATGACATGGGACGTGAAATATTTGTAGAAGCCATATGGGAATGGAAAAAGAAATCCGGAGGCATGATCACAGAACAATTACGTTATATGGGCGCCTCCATAGACTGGACACGAGAGCGATTTACGCGCGATGCTGATTTCTCAGCAGCAGTAGAGAAAGTATTTATTAATTTATATGAGCAAAATTTAATTTATCGCGGTAAACGTTTAGTTAATTGGGATCCGGAACTTTTAACAGCGGTTTCTGACCTAGAAGTTATCAACCAAGAAGAACAAGGCCACTTATGGACTATCCGCTATCCATTACTAGATAGCGATGATTTTTTATTAGTTGCCACTACTCGACCCGAAACCTTATTTGGCGATGTCGCTGTAGCAGTACACCCCGATGATCCACGCTATCAATCTTATATCGGTAAACAAATAAAACTTCCATTGACAGGCCGTGTTATTCCAATAATTGCCGATACATCAGTAGAGCCCACATTTGGAAGTGGTTGCGTAAAGATCACCCCCGCACATGATTTTAATGACTATGCAACGGCACAAAGACATCATTTAACTAGCATTAATATTTTTACACCTAATGCACACCTTAATGAGCAGGTGCCAGAAAATTTTCGCGGTTTAGAACGCTTTACTGCAAGAAAAAAAGTCATCAAAGATTTAGAACAACTTGGTTTATTAGAAAAAAAAGAAGCTTACCTGGTAAAAATTCCGCGTGGGGATCGTTCAGGATCGGTGATCGAACCTTATCTTACTGATCAATGGTTTATGTCGATGCAACCCTTGGCGAAACCCGCTATTTCAGCGATTAATCAAGGACAACTTGACTTTATTCCAGAAACTTGGCGCAAGGTTTGTTTACAATGGCTAGAAAATATTGAAGATTGGTGCATTAGTCGTCAGCTTTGGTGGGGACATAGAATTCCTGCCTGGTATGACGAACACGGTCAATTTTATGTGGGCAAAGATGAAAAAAATATTCGTCAGCAATATTCCCTAGATCCTAAAGTTACTCTTAAACAAGATGAAGATGTGCTCGATACTTGGTTTTCCTCAGCACTGTGGCCTTTTGTCACTTTAGGTTGGCCACAATCTACTAAAGAATTAGAAATTTTTTATCCGACTAATGTTTTAGTTACAGGATTTGACATTATCTTTTTTTGGGTAGCGCGTATGTTAATGCTGGGATTGCATTTTACCGGTAAAGTTCCCTTTAAAGAAGTGTATGTTACCGGCTTGATACGTGATCATGAAGGTCAAAAAATGTCAAAATCGAAAGGCAACGTTTTAGATCCTCTCGATGTAATATTAGGTATTAGCTTAGATAATTTACTGGCAAAACGTACTCAGGGTTTATTGCAGCCACAAATGGCCAAAAAAATTGAACACGCTACTAGGCAACAATTTCCACAAGGTATTCCTGCTTTAGGGACCGATGCTTTAAGATTCACATATTGCGCATTGGCTTCGCCCACTCGTGACATACGGTTCGATTTAAATAGAACCGAAGGTTACCGAAATTTTTGCAATAAACTTTGGAATGCGTCACGTTTTGTTTTGATGCATACCACAGAACAAAAAAGTTTAAATTCATTAGCAAATTTAACCCTCCCTATTAACCGCGCTTTTTACTCTTTATTACAAAACACCATTGCCGCCATGCATAAGCATTTTCAAGATTATCGATTTGATCTGATGGCGCAAAGTATTTATGAATTTATTTGGAATGAGTATTGTGATTGGTATGTTGAACTTGCTAAACCTATTTTAGCTAACACAAACTCGCCGGCATCTCAAGAAACCTTGTTATGCTTAATTTTCGTGTTAGAAGCTTGTTTACGCTTGCTACATCCTTTAATGCCCTTTGTTACCGATGAAATTTGGCAAAGCATCGCTCCTTTGGCTGGGAAAACAGGATCTAGCTTAATGATCCAAAGCTACCCTCAGTTTGATAAATCTAAAAAAGATGCTGTTGCAGAGCAGGATTTAACTTGGTTAAAAACTATCGTGCATACGATCCGCATAATGCGGAGCGAAATGAATATAGCACCCGGTAAAAAAATTCCTTTACTACTCTATAAAGGAAATGAGAAAGATCGCGAAAATAGTCGTATTTTTATAAACGATATAATGAATCTGGCCAAAATTAATGCAATAAATTGGATAGCTGAAAAAGAAAAAAATGCGACGCATGCGATGGGTATCGTTGGGAACTTAGAGTTACTAATCCCTATGCAAGGATTAATCGACACTGATGCTGAAATACAGCGCTTGAAAAAAGAAATTATTAAAATAGAGAAAGAAATTGAACGAGCTAATTCCAAACTCGCAAATGCCGGTTTTGTGAAAAAAGCACCGCCCGAAATTATTGACCAAGAACGACAACGTTTAGCGGAGTTTACTGCTACCCATACTAAATTACAAAATCAATTAAATTCATTTGTCAGTTAAATTTATCTTTAACTGAATATACACTAGGGCATTTTACTATAAGAGTGTTCTGCAAAAATTGAATCTCTATTTTCTTCTTTGTTATTTTCTTCTTTAAAAAAATCAAAACTATCCAAGGTCTTTCCCAAAACGGTCTGGAGATTAGCTCTAAGCTCTTCCTCAAATACTCCGATTAATTCTGTTGAAATTAAACATTTTTCCTTAAATTCAACTTTACTCGAGGAATCATCCGTTTGAGGAATTAAACTACTTTGGGAATCGCTATCTTCAAGCAAAGAAGCAAAGACGAAATCTATTTTTGGCATACCAACTCATATTATATAAATTTTTAAATTCAGAATTTTCTTTAATTAGGAATAAATATTAAGCAAAATTAAAATTTTACTTAAACTGGCCATTTTCTCCAACAACACGTAACATTAACATAATTTCAATTTAATTCTATAATTATGCGCCAAATCATATTAGATACTGAAACCACTGGCAGAGACGTTAATGGCGGTCATCGTATCATCGAAATAGGCTGCTTAGAACTGATTGATCGCCGTCTCACTAAACGACATTTTCATTGTTTCCTTAATCCAGGCCGAGATAGTGAAGCCGGTGCGTTTGCCGTTCACGGCTTGAGCACTGAATTCCTTATGGATAAACCACTGTTTAAAAATATTGCAGATGAATTATTAGAGTTTATTCACGGCTCACAACTCATTATCCATAACGCTCCCTTTGATCTAGGTTTTTTAGATAATGAGTTTAAATTAACTAAAAAAAAGTATAAAAAAATTACGGGTTATTGCCAAGTTTTAGATACGCTTACCTTAGCACGTCAAATGCACCCAGGACAACGAAATAGCTTAGATGCGCTTTGCAAACGCTATGCTATTGATAATTCAAAGCGCGATAAACATGGTGCTTTATTGGATGCTGAATTATTAGCACGAGTTTACCTCGCTATGACAGGGGGTCAAACTCATTTATTTACCGAAGAAAAAAGTTCACTAACCACCCAAACTATCCAGCATAAAAAAACAACTGGAGAGATAGTATTACCGGTTATTTATGCTACTAGCGAGGAATTAATTGCTCATGAGAGTCGTTTAACTCGTATTCATAAACTGTCCGGCCAGTGTAAATGGCGAATAAAAACTAAGGGAACTCATTAAATGCGGATCAAGTTTCTACATAAATTTATTCAGCTAGAAGCTTCTGGTGGTATTTCATTAGGCATTGCCACGTTATTAGCTTTAATTCTCGCTAACTCTGCTTGGAAAAATTATTATCAAGCATGCATAAATTTCACTATAAGCATAGGGCCCAACATCCATTTTTCTTTTTTACATTTAATTAATGACGGACTGATGACTATTTTCTTTTTTTTAGTCAGTCTAGAAATTAAACGAGAATTAGTTCAGGGCGAACTTAACACCCTAACTAAAGCCTTGTTACCCACCATAGCCGCAATAGGAGGGATGATAGTACCCGCTTTATTTTATTTACTCATTAACCATGGATATCCGCAACTCGTATCTGGCTGGGCTATCCCTATGGCGACGGATATTGCCTTTTCTTTAGGTGTGCTATCTCTACTAGGGAAACATATTCCCGTTGCATTAAAAATATTCTTAATGGCGCTCTCCATCATTGATGATCTTGGAGCAATTATTGTTATTGCTGTTTTTTATACTCAACAAATAGGCTGGCTGTATTTATTTTTAGCACTTCTGACTTTCCTAGGATTAATTTTATTAAATTATTATAAGGTTCAACGGTTTCTTCCGTATTGCCTGTTAGGTATAGCTTTATGGATATTAATACTCGACTCAGGTATTCATGCAACTATCGCAGGGGTATTGTTTGGACTCACTATCCCATTAAGCAGTAGCAATAAAAATTTTAATTCTTTGTTACATCACTTAATACATCAATTACATCCGTGGATTGCCTATGGAATTTTGCCGCTTTTTGCTTTTGCTAACGCCGGCCTGTCATTTTCTAATATAAATTTAGCAACTTTTCTACACCCGCTACCTTTGGGAATCATTGTCGGATTATTCTTTGGTAAACAATTAGGAATCTTCGGAGCAAGTTGGCTGGCAGTAAAAACTAAGCTGGCAAAATTACCTTATCAGGTGAACTGGTGGCATATTTATGGAACTGCTCTGATTTGTGGAATAGGTTTTACGATGAGTTTATTTATTGCTGGCCTAGCTTTCGGAGAGAATGAATTAAGCTCTTTAATTCGTTTAGGTGTTTTCACTGGCTCGATTTTATCGGGTATTGCAGGTTATAGTATTTTATCTTTACTTCGAAAAAAAACTCTTGTCGTGTAAGCAACTCCTTTAAAACTTAAACATCTCGATCATAAGACCATCTCTGTATTTACAAAAATGGTCTTTTTTTTTAATTATGCGTTGGAGTGGGTGACCTAGCTTCTTGGTTATGAAATTCATTAGCTGGATCTGCAGGCGAGATAGGAATAGGAGTTGCTGTAAACAAACCTGCTCGATTCAGAAGCTGAGAAAAATTGTGGCTAGTGTTTTTTTCTAGTGCGCTAATTTCTTCAACTACCTGCTCTGTTAAGTTTTTTATTTCGTGCATTTTATGATTAAAAGTTCTTATCACTTCCTCATCGATAGTTTCAATCGTTTTGTACTCTTTTAATTTATTCAAGATATTAGCAGCATCTTTTAGCTTGGTCTCAAGGCGATTATTTTTTATATTTAAAAAAAACTTAGTGATTGCTACGATTGCAATACCAAATAGCAGAACTGGAAGAATAGGTATAGTTATCGTAGATACAATTAAAAGTGGCGCCAAAGTAAACCCAACACCTAATAGCGCCAAAGCTAAGACCAAAAGTAATATAATATGTTTTCCTTTATATTTCTCCTTTATATAATTTTCTCCGGTTACTTTTTCATTTAATTTTTCACTTTCTATAAGTTGATTAATAATTCGTCTTTGCGCCTCCGGAGCTCGTCTTTCTAAGCCTACAATATTTTCACCGTTATCGACTAATCCCTCCTCT
The DNA here is from genome assembly GCF_964030935.1 of Rickettsiella endosymbiont of Aleochara curtula. Taxonomy (NCBI): domain Bacteria; kingdom Pseudomonadati; phylum Pseudomonadota; class Gammaproteobacteria; order Legionellales; family Coxiellaceae; genus Rickettsiella; species Rickettsiella endosymbiont of Aleochara curtula. The sequence continues at coordinate 1,415,786 of NZ_OZ034990.1, read as the reverse complement.
CGCAAAAAATTTTGGTTTGACTCACACAAATCTTCATATAATACTGGCATAATAACCTCGATAATTAGGATAGTTTTATATATTTGCTAAAACTTAAAAATAGCTAAATATTCCATTGCCTGAAATTTTTTATATACATATTAATGCTTATAAAAAATAAAAGTTTTAAATTTTTTTATAGATAGAATCTCCTCCTTGTCGTAGATATTCCTACAGATAATCTTATATTAATCTAATTTTTAGATCAATTACTAAACTTTCTTATATAATATAAAATTATCACCTTTAAATCATATTTATATTTTATATTTTTACAAATTAAAAAATTCAGTTTATTATCTCGAATAAAAATTGCCTAGTAATCAATTATGATACTAGTCTTTTAATGCTTTCGTCTTTAATATAAATAATAAAAATAAATATGAAAAAAAATTTCCAAGACATATCTGCACAAGACTTTCAACGACATAAAAAATCCTGCTCATATTATCAGCAGCCCTCGCCAAAATATTTACCCAAACTTAGCGAATTTGATAAGTTAGCTTATGTGGCTACAGTTTTTAATAAAAAGCCAAACAATGGTTTTAAGCATAGCGATACAAGTCCATTTCAGTCGGTAGTGCCTGGTAAAAAAATAAATTAAATTTTTCATTAGATCTCCTTTTAAACCCAGTTTTGAGCTTGAATTCGAGGCAAACAATTTGCGAGGATTAGAGTTTACTAAGATAAATGGGGATCGCAGACTATTGTTTAACAACGAAATCAAGTCTATGAAGCAGATTTGGAGAAAATCTAATGAAAAGCTGGGCTTAATTCGTGTATAGCATCTATAAATATTTTTACATTTTCTGGGGAAGTATATTGAGAAATACCATGTCCTAAATTAAAGACATGACCGGATCCAGAGCCATAAGATTGGAGTATGTTCATCACTTCATTGCGGATATTTTCGGGGTTGGCAAACAAAGCTGCTGGATCCATATTCCCTTGTAAAGCGACTTTGCTGTTAAGTCGCTGCCGTGCTGAGCCTATATCAATAGTCCAATCCAAACCTATGGCGTCGCAACCGGATAAAGCTATTTTTTCCAGCCACAAATTTCCACCTTTGGTAAATAAAATGATAGGCACACTTTGCCTATTCAAATTAGACACAATTTCTGTCATATAATCTAAGGAAAATTCTTGATAGGCTGCTGTAGTTAATAATCCACCCCAGGTATCAAAAATCATAATGACTTGTGCACCAGCGGCAATTTGTGCATTCAAGTACAAAATAGTTGTTTTGGTTAAGGTATTTAACAAATGATGTAATGCCTTCGGTTCCTGATATAACAGTGCTTTGATTTGTCTAAATTCTTTACTAGATCCGCCTTCCAGCATATAACAAGCAAGTGTCCAAGGACTCCCAGCAAATCCAATCAACGGGACTTTATCTTTTAATTCACTACGCGTAAGTGAAATAGCAGACATTACATAACTTAAATCGGTATTCGGATCAGGGATAGCTAAAGCCTTAATATCTCTTAAGGTTTTTACAGTTTTATGGAACTTGGGGCCTTCACCTTCGACAAAATAGAGACCTAAACCCATGGCATCCGGAATGGTCAAGATATCTGAAAAAATAATGGCGCCATCTAAATCAAAACGTTGTAACGGTTGTAACGTTACTTCACAGGCAAGTTCAGGGGTTTTACATAAAGTTAAAAAATTACCTGCCTTGCTACGAGTAGCGCGATACTCAGGTAAATAACGGCCTGCCTGCCGCATCATCCAAACAGGTGTACGCTCAACAGGTAGCTGAAAAAGAGCACGGATTAAGCAATGTTGTGAATATGTCATTTTTTTAGACTTTCTTTATTAAAAGAACAAGTGTATGCAATTGAACTAATAAACGATCAGCACTAAAAATAAATAAATCAATGGCAAATTGATCAGATTGGTTTATTTCTAAATATTTAAGCTGAAGTTTTAATTCTTTTTTCCAATCCGAAAAATTTTCTAAACGTTGAATCTCTCCTTCCTCATCGTTATTTTTAAGACTATTAATACCTCTTTGAAATAAATCCTGGGTTATTTGATAAATTTTTTGTATGTCGGCATATTGGTTAAAGATCAAAATATTTTGATCTGAAAAATTCATTAAAGCATTTCTCATTAAAGTAATACAACGTAAAATTTCTCTTTCAGCCTCTAGAATATTTTTAAAGGTTGCATTCAGATTAGATCGGCCAAACGACTCGCTCATAACTTCTTTAAATAATTTTTTTTGAATTCCTATATTATTCAATATTTTATTTTCAAAAAAGTCCTGTGATTTCTCATTATTATCATCGTTAGCAAGTGTAAACTCTTCTAATTTTTGGGTAAGATCTTTAAGATGCTGTAAGGTATCCATTAATATATAACGTAATTGCGTGCGTGAATGCAAAGGCCAAATAAAACGTGATACGAGTAATGCAATAATAATACCTAAATTAATCTCTAAAAAACGGCTCATCACTGTGTAAAAATTTGGGTTAGGTGAAATAACGATAATGATTAATGTCACTGCCCCTAAAGGGCCTGCTTCACTCCAAGTGCTGGGACTATCGGCAATATAACTAAAAACTGCTGTGGCTAGACATAGTATCAAGATAGTAAAAGCAACATTTGGATAAATCAGCCATAATGTTAAGCTTGCAACACTAGCCCCTATTACTGTGCCTAAAAAACGCATGTAAGATTTTTGTAAAATCGCACCAACGCGAGATTGAGCGCACATCACCACTAAAATAGTGATAACAACCCATCTTCCTTGAAGTGGTAACTTAAATAGGTAAGAAATCAACAAGCCGAATAATAGTGCGATAGCAGTTTTTAAACTATGCACAAGTCGGTCACTGTCTAATCGTCGGAGCTGAAGTCGCCATTTGGGAAATTGCATATTAGCTCGTTAATACGGTGAGTATATTAAAAAAAACTGGTAAGTAACTCTATACAACTTAGTCTTTTAAGATAGTCGGTGTTAAAAATATCCAAAGCTCGCTACGCCGGCTATTCGACCTGGTTAAGCGAAATAATCGGCCTATGAGAGGTAAAGTACCTAAAAAAGGGACCCGTTGTTCTATTTTACTCTGAGAATACTCATAGATTCCACCTAATACAACCGTTTCACCATTTTTGACGATAACTTGTGTTTTAATTCCGCGCGCTTTAATTGTTGGAGCATCAACTGCCATAAAGGTACTAGGCTGGTCTTGGTTGACCTTTAAGTCTAATATCATACGCTCATCGGGCATAATTCTAGGTGTTACCTTCAATGATAGCACTGCTTTTTTGAATATAACGTTGGTCCCACCACTCGATGCCTTTTCTTGATAAGGTATTTCAGCGCCTGCTTCTATGAATGCAGTTTGTTGATCAGCGGTAATTAAATGCGGTGTAGAAATAACTTGGGCAGCCCCCTCATTTTCTAATGCAGATAACTCTAGATCTAGGAAGGAATTTTGACCTAAACGCATCAAACGCAAGCCCAATGAGGCTGCGCCACTAATAGAATTTACGCCAGTAATAGGTAAATCCATGGTTAAATGTTGTAATAAATCAGTATTGGAATTATTCTTTTTATTTTTAAGATGAGATTTTAAAAGCTTATTAGCCGAGTGTGTTTGAGTAGAGCCAAATTGTGCTCCTAATTCTTTCTCTCTATTTTGGTCAATACTTACAATGCGTGCCTCTATCAGAATTTGACCGATAGGTTTATCTAATGCTTTAATCGACACTGCAATTTTATTCAGTTGCTCAATAGTGTCTCTAATCCACAAGCTATTAGTCGGATTATCTACGCTTACGCTACCCTGTGCCGATAAAGGCGAATTGGTTTTATCTTTCAATAATTTACTGATATCTGATGCTTTTCGATAACGAATCTGGATAAGCTTAAAAATTAACGGCGATAAATCCTTTTTTTTCTGTTGGATGTCTGAGTTCATCCGGTCTTGTTTTAACAATTGTTCAGGGGTAGTAATAAACCAACCATTAGTTATAGAACGTTTAGCAAGTCCTTGAGTTTGTAAAATGTTATCTAAGGCTTGTTCCCAATTGATATCTTGTAAATAAATACTAAATTTACCCTGAATTTTATCATCAATAATTAAATTATTTCCATGTAATTCAGACAAATACTGTAAAGCAGAACGAACCTGTATATTACGAAAGTTTAAAGAAATAGTTTCATCTATTTGCCCATGTGATAAATTTTCATAGGCAAATATCTTATTGTTAAAAACTAATATTAAAAAAAAGATTAATAAGATCTGATTACGCGGAATTTTTAACATCGGAAAACTTCTCATCGTCCATTGTCAGCTTAAATATTTTATTTTGATTATTATCTTGTATAAGAATTTCATGACTGTAAGCGCCTATAACTAACGCTCGTTCCAAACCTATATAATCACCTAGCTTAAGTTTGCAAGTTTGTTGGTTTGGCAACCCAACGATACCCCAATTCTGATCGTTACCTGATGATAAAAAACCCAACATTTTTAATTTATTTAAAGGATATTTAGTTAGATTATTAAATTTACATATAGATTTTGCGCCTGTTTTATTTATTTCTGATAAAGCTGAAATTAATTTTTTGCTATTAAAATTTTGGATATAGACTTTGAACAAAAAAACAATATTATACTTTTGATTTTTTGATAAAACATTTAATAATTTCCATCTAAATTTACTGATTACTATCAATTTATTTAATCTGCTAATTTGATATAGAAAATCTCTAATACTAATATTATTGGCGTTAAAGAAATCGCTTTCAATTTGCAATGAATTTAAGAATTGTTTTTTATTGGATAAAAAATTTATTTTATTAATTTTAAAACCTGGTGTAGTAAATTGTCCGCTCAGGATATTTAAAATAACTTGATCGATAGAATCATTATAATTTATATCGAACTTATTTCTTATATTTTTAATTTTTTCCATATAATATAAATATTTTGTAGATATTTTTAACTGATTATTTAGCTCTTTATCAAAAGATTGGAGACTCAAATAGATTTTTTCCTTTTTTTCAAGACTTGGTCTTAACCAAATGAAAAATCCTAATATAAAAATAAAACAAATACTTGATACGATTACCATAGATTTTAGGCGTATTGACCATAAATCAATTCTTGTTAAATTAGGTTTGTCCATTCTTTATTTATATTTTTAACTCCAACAATCAATGGCAACATTAGTTTTTATCCAGCATCATTTGCAGCATAAAATCTAAGTCTAAACCGCGGGATCTGTTAAGAATCCACCATTGCAATCTTTGGTCATATTTTAATTTTAAAAATTTAATAAATGCTAAGTATTCTATCTCTGAATTTGCGTGCAGGATTAAACGCAAATATGGCGAATGAAATTCGATCAAGCGTACAAAGATATCTGGCGTTATTAAAAAATTAAGGTGCCTTACAAAATCTAAGATTTTTTTAATTTGCTGATGATTGGCCTGAACAGTTTTTATAATTTTCTGCAGTTCTTTTACAGCGAATTGTAATTTTTTTACTTCCTGCACAGTAGGTGATAGTGTTTTAATCTGCAATAAAATAGTATCATAGGCTAATTGGTAGTGTTTTATCTGCTGAAGAATAAGAAGTTTTGAGATAAATAACAATATAAGACATGAGCATGAAACTCCAAACCACACCGTAAGAAATTGTCTAATTTTCAATTTATTTTGCTGTTCACGCCATGGTAACAAATTGATTTTCTTCACAAATTTTCCTTATCTTAGCGCTAAACCATAGCTTAATAATAAATTCAAAAAATTCTGTTTTAATTTATCTGTATTTAATTCAGGGAGGTGTTTAATTTGATTTTGATAGTTTAATGTTTTTACTTTTAAGCCTAAAAATCCTTCTAATTTATTTATCAAATAATTTAATAATGATATATTAGCGCCTATAAGAAAAAGTTCTCTTAAACTGCGATAAGGATAAGCTAAAGCATAGCTTTTTATGCAGCGTTTTATCTGTAATAAAGTAGATTCTTGCTCAAGGACATTGAGTAATTTTTCACAATAAACCGTTGTTTGAGAATTATTGAAAAATAATAATCCTATCTGACTTGCTCCTATATCTAATAGCATAATATTTTCTTTCATCTTCTCAGGATAAAAAAAGCAATAAGACCTTTCTAAAGCATATGAGCTCACTTCAACAGCAAGAGGAATTAAATTTGCTTGCTGAATAATCTCTAAACGAAAATCTAAATGTTGTTTACGACAAGCAACTATTAAAATATTATATTTTTCTTGGTTTTCAGATGAGGGTTCGTAAAGTTGAAAATCAAAATAAAGCTTATTTAAAGGATAGGGGATGGATTGTTGCACCAATAATTCAATAATTTCCTCAATACGCTGGCAATCAGTATGATCGATCTGCACCCATTTAGTACATACGAGAATATCTGGAATATTTACTATACAATTTCTTATATGATCTTGCTCCAGCAATGTTCTCTTTAGGATAGTAGCGATTTGATTAACAACTATAGTCTGAGAAGCTGCAGTTGGAGTAGGAATTGCTTGAATAGCGTATTGTTTAAGCTCATTATTGCGGCCTAAACTAACCCATTTGATCATGCTACTACCTATGTCCAAGCCTATGGTAGCGTCATTATTTTGCGTATTTTTAAATCTATCCTTGAAAAAATACATATTCTTTTATTTGTTGAACCTAGTATTAAATTTATTCTTCTTTTATTATGCATCTAAATAATAGATTGTCAATTACTTAATACATAGAACATGAATTACTATTTTTCCTGATGCAAATTAGCTCAAAAAAACCATCGTACTTTCTTTTAATCCAAATAAAGTGTACAAAGATCTCATTACACACTATTTTTATTTAAACCCTTGTTTAAGCGGGATGTCACTTACGCTATCATAGAGCCCAGCTAATCAACTGCTTTCATTATGAAACGATCGAATCATTTTCTCCGTAATTTTTTTTTGATGCTGTTAAGCCTTTTTATCACACTTATGGTGATAGGGAGCTTGCTTTATATTTATCTTGATAAACAACTCCCCGATGTTGAAGAATTAAAGTCGGTACAACTTCCTATCCCCATGCGGATTTACACCAGTGATGGGCAACCTATCGCTGAATTTGGAGAATTACATCGAAATCTTGTTAGATTGAATGAAGTCCCCAATCTAATGGTTAAAGCCTTTTTAGCAACCGAAGATCAACGCTTCTTGGAACATCATGGTGTTGATTTTTACGGTTTATTGCGAGCAGCAGGTGAAGTGTTACTCACAGGCAGTAAAGTACAAGGAGGAAGTACTATTACCATGCAAGTTGCGCGTAATTTTTATCTCTCTCGAGAAAAAACTTTTTTAAGAAAATTTACTGAAATTTTACTTTCTTTAAAAATCGAACGTGAATTTACTAAAGAACAAATCCTAGAACTTTATCTTAATAAGATTTTCCTTGGAAATCGTGCTTATGGTATCGCTGCTGCTGCACAGGTTTATTTTAATAAAACACTCAATCAACTCACGCTACCGGAAATGGCAACTATTGCGGGCTTACCAAAAGCTCCTTCAGCCATCAACCCCATCGTCAATCCTATTGCTGCAAAACAACGCCGCGATCATGTTTTATTGCGTATGTATGAGTTGGGTTATATCTCTAAAGCGGCTTATGAAACCGCTATCGCCACCCCTATGTTGACGCATGCACAAACGGATACGGGAGGAATGATCAAAGCGCCTTATGTCGCTGAAATGGTACGTGACATGATGTACAAAAGCTTTGGCGAGGATATTTATTTAAAAGGGTATAATGTTTATACCACGATCAATTCGGCGCAACAAATTGCCGCTGATAAAGCCTTACGGACTAGCTTATTAGCCTACGACAAAAGACATGAATACAGGAAGCCAGAAAAAAATATTGCTCCTTTAGATGCAAATAAAGTCACCCATACTTTAAATGCATTGCATCGAGTGGCTTCCATCAATGGTTTACAAGCAGCTATTGTTATTTCCGTGACTGATCAAGCTATTACTGCTCTTTTAGTCGATAATCAAATGATTTTTATTCCCTGGCAAGGTGTGGCGTGGACCATGCCTAGCCTTGACATAACTAATTTAAATCCGCCTCCTGAAGTCTTGAAGAATAAAGTTCATGTAGGCGATGTTATTCGTGTCCAGTTAGCGCAGAATAATACCTGGGAATTATCGCAAATTCCTAAAGTACAAGGCGCTTTAGTCGCATTAAATCCGCAAACGGGTGCTATTACCGCATTAGTCGGTGGCTTTGATTATAATTTAAGTAAATTTAATCGTGTCGTTCAAGCAGAACGACAGCCTGGATCGGGATTCAAACCCTTTATTTATGCAGCTGCTTTGGCTAAAGGTTATACGCTAGCAAATGTTTTTAATGATGCTCCGCTGGTATTTGATATACCCGGTCGCGATGAACCTTGGCGCCCACAAAATGACAATCATATTTTCAGTGGCCCGACGCGTTTACGCATTGCCTTAGCTAAATCCATCAACCTAATATCTGTTCGCTTATTACAAGCCATCGATGTCCCCTATGTATTAACATATGTAAAAAGATTTGGTTTTAATCAAAAAAAATTACCCCGCAATCTCTCCCTAGCACTTGGAACCGGTGAAGTCACTCCTCTAGAATTAGCTCGAGCATATTCAGTATTTGCCAATGGTGGCTTCCGAATAACTCCCTATTTAATTGATCATATTACCGATGAACAAGGTCAAATCTTGTATAAAGCAGAACCAAAAATAGCCTGTGAAGCTTGTTTGCGTGGAGAAATTGAACCTCCATTAACAGATGAAAAAGATAGCCCTTATGCGCCGCAAGTTATTCCTGCTGATATCGCTTTCCTCACCACGTCGGCTTTAAAAGATGTCATTCGGTATGGCACAGGCTCACAGGCGAGAGTGTTGAATCGAACTGATCTGGCTGGGAAAACCGGTACAACCAGTGATTATGTTGATACTTGGTTTACTGGATTTAACAGTAATTTAGTGGCGACTGTTTGGATAGGCTTTGATCAACCGAGTTCTGTGCAAGAATATGGTGCGAAGGCAGCTTTACCGATGTGGATTGATTTCATGCGCGTCGCATTAAAAGGCCAGGCTGAAAAAACTATGCCGCAACCCGCTGATATTGTAACGGCAAGTATCGATCCCGTTACCGGCAATCTATTACCTAACGGAACACCCGGCTCTATCTTAGAATATTTTCGCAAAGATGATTTAACTAGAATATCAACCCAAGAAGATACAACACCATTCAATGCGATTGATAATCCTGGTGAGGTCCCTGTAGATAACAATAATGCAGAAACTCAGGCACAAACTGAATCTCCAGCATCGGAAAAACCAGATAATAATGCGATAAGCAGTGAACCGGTTTTTTAAGCTTACAAACCAACAGCTCTTTCTAAACTGCGTTTGGTTTGAGGCCCTTCTAATACATGTCTCAATCGGCCATTAGGACCAATGACAAGCGTAGTGGGCAAGCCCGATATACCGCGTATTCCAAAATTTGCTTTGGGATCATTCACTAAAGTAGGGAATATAACGCCACTTCGTTGTATATGTTGTTGCAAGTTACCTGGATCATCATAATTAAACCCAAACATGGCAACCTGGTCAGCATGTGCTCGATAAAATGCATTTAACTCAGGTATTTCGCCCATGCAATATCCACACCACGTTGCCCAATAACTCACGACCACCCATTTACCATTATAATTAGAAAGGTTAAGATCCCTCACTATGCTGGCTCCCCATGCTAGGGTAGATACACTCAATAAAATGCTAGTAAATAGCACTAATTGAAAAATTTTACGCATAACTATCCCTCTTAAAAGAATTCAAATCGATCAATTTTGTGGCTTAACACTTAATAAGTTTATTGGATTTCAAATTGTATGATCAATCCATTAAACTTTAATTTTTGCAATAACTCAAGTGCTTAGCCTCTCGTTCAAAATTCGTGCAAACGAATAAAACCTCGAATTAAACATGGTTCATCTCATGGAATTAAGAATTTAAGTTCTTATAGTTCTTTTATTTTTCTCACAAGCTTGCTACCATGCGCGCTTACTTAGGGGTGCTTGCCTCCCGGACAAAACAAAAGCATTTTAATTGAGTTCTAGGCGAATTGGCTTTGAGAAACGGAGTTTACATAAGTAAATGAGTATTCGAAAAGACAATTCAACAACGAAATCAATTAAAAGGCGAATGTTTTTAGGGATCTAGCTGAGAAATACCCTTCTAACCTGATCGGGATAATGCCCGCGTAGGAAAAGTGTATGTTTAAATCACCCACTGTGTTGGTAAGTAACGCAAGTTTGCGCTACCAAGATAAAATTCTATTTGACCAGTTAAATTTCCATTTGGCGGCAGGACAAACCACTTGCCTATTGGGTAAAAGCGGTATTGGCAAAAGTCGTTTTCTACAACTAATTGCCGGATTAAACACCCCACGTGCACATGTCAGCACTTGCGATCAAAAAGGCGTGTTCGGCCGGCTAACTTACATGCCACAAACGAATACTTTATTACCTTGGCTAAATATTTTAAATAACGTGGTATTGGGTTACCGCCTACGACATAGCAAGCCTCCCCCTTACGCACAAGCTGGTGAATTATTAAAGCAACTAGGATTAGGTGACACCTTAAATAAATATCCAGCTCAATTATCCGGTGGGATGCAACAACGCGTTGCTTTAGCACGCGTACTCTTAGAAAAGCGGCCTATAGTATTAATGGACGAACCTTTTTCTGCCTTAGATACGATCACTCGATATCAACTACAAGAACTCACGGCGCAGGCTTTGAAAAATCATACCGTATTATTAGTCACGCATGATCCATTAGAAGCTCTACGTTTAGGACATCATATTGCGATCATGTCCGGTGAACCTGCAAAAATAAACTATATAAACTGCGAACTGAATGACTCGCCACCCCGATCACTTAATAATCCCAAATTATTACAATGGCAAGCCAAGCTTTTGCATCATCTATCTGCAGGAGCTTAAATAAATGTATCCATTTGTTGTTTTACGTAATCAGTTCATCAATGGTGTTACTCAGCTACAAAATTTACTCTCGTCCTCATGGACTTCAAAAATAACTGCCAACAAACAATTATTTTTCAGAATATATCCCTTATTTTTTCATAAATTTTGCATTCCCATTTGGTTTATTATCATTTGGGAATGTTTGATTCATATTTTACAACTTCCCAATTATATATTACCCACTCCTTTTGAAGTTTTAAAAAGTCTTATTGATCACGCCGCATTAATTACATCAGAGACTTTACCAACGCTGGTCGAAATTCTCTTAGGCTTATTTTTTGGAGTTATATTAGGTGTAACTATCGCGCTCAGTATGAGTTTATTTAGGCCATTGCATAACTTCCTACTCCCATTATTATTGGCCAGCCAAGCTCTACCTGTATTTGCCATTGCTCCCCTATTGGTACTTTGGTTTGGTTATGGAGTGATCGCTAAGATTATCACCACCACTTTTATGTTATTTTTTCCTATTACCAATAATTTTCTCGATGGCTTAAAGCAAACGCCGAAAAATTATTTAAATATGGCTGAGATGATGAATAGTAGTCGTTGGCAAATTCTCCTTCAAATCCGTATCCCTGCCGCATTACCTAATCTTGCCTCTGGCATCCGGCTTGCAACAACTATGGCCCCCTTAGGGGCGATTGTTGGAGAATGGGTTGGTTCTAATCAAGGCTTAGGTTTTTTATTGTTAAATGCTAACGCGCAGATGCAAATTGATCTCATGTTTGCCGTATTGCTGGTTATATTTTTTCTAGGAATTTTACTTTATTACCTGGTTGATACTTTAATCAAGCTGGCTCTGCCATGGACATTATTACCTTCCCATTGAAAAAAACAAATCAATCAAAAAAAGAAACTTTTTATTTATGCAAATACAAAAAAAATTTATTATTTTAATGATCTTTTTGTTATTCACTCGCACTGTCGCGGCTAAACCATTAACGTTAATCCTAGATTGGTTAGTTAATCCCGATCACGCAGCAATTTTTGTAGCAAAAGAACAAGGGTTTTTTGCTCGCGAAGGCGTACAGGTTAATATTATTGCGCCGAGTAATCCGGATGATGGTCCTAAACTAGTAGCGGCAGGGCATGCAGATTTGGCTGTTAGTTATCAACCACAATTGGTGGTACAAGCCGCAAAAGGCCTGCCGTTAATACGCGTAGCCAGTTTAATAAAACAACCTTTAAACTGTTTGATTGTAAAAAAAAATGGGCCCATTCATCAGCTTGCCGATCTGAAAGGAAAATGTATCGCCTATACATCCCATGTTGAAGGAACGATGATGTTAAGTGGCTTATTAGAAAAAGCACATTTAACGATAAACGATGTACAAACCATTAATGTGCAATATGATTTAACGCAAGCGTTACTAAGCGATCGCGTCGATGCCGTGATTAATGTGATGCGTAACGTAGAGCCTTTACAATTACAATTTGCTCATCAGCCGGTAAAAATCTTTCCTGTCGAGTTAGCTGCGATTCCAACTTATGATGAACTCATTATCATTGCCAATAAAAATAAATTATCTGATCCTCGCCTTACTAAATTTTTAACTGCTCTCGACAAAGCAACCCACTACTTACTCAATAATCCAGAAAAAAGCTGGAAAATATTTGTAAAAAACCATCCTGCTTTAAACAATGCATTAAATCATCAAATTTGGCAAACTACTTTACCTTATATTGCACAGCATCCGCTTAGTTTCGATAAAAAAGCTTATGCGAACTTTACCTTGTTTCTTCAACATAAACATATCTTATCTCAAGCTTTAACCATTGATGATTATGCAACAGAATTAGTCCATTAGATAAAATATTCTAATAATTGTATTTTTCCTCGAAAATAATCATGCAAGAAGATAGAAATTTCGTTACAATCGCCAGCTATGTCTAACCCTAATCATCCCTTACTAGAATCTTTAAATGAGGCGCAACAACAAGTCGTTGCTGCCTCGCAAAGCCATTTGTTGGTTTTAGCCGGCGCAGGTAGCGGAAAGACGCGTGTGTTAGTCCATCGCATTGCCTGGCTAATCAATGAAGAAAACATATCTCCACATAATATTCTTGCTGTAACTTTTACTAATAAAGCAGCTGGAGAAATGCGCCAACGCTTAGAAACTTTACTCGATATCCCAATCCGAATGATGTGGGTAGGTACGTTTCACGGGCTAGCTCATCGCTTATTACGTCAACATTGGGAAGCTGCTGGTTTACCACAAGCGTTTCAAATATTAGATAGTGATGATCAGTATCGCGTCATTAAACGAATTTTAGTGAGTCTAAATCTTGATGAAGCGCAATGGGCACCAAAAAAAGTGCAATGGTTTATTAATCAACAAAAAGATGAGGGAATTAGACCTAGTCAAGTACCTAATGCGAATGATCCCTATACTAAAACCTTAGTTCGCATTTACCAGGCTTACGAAGAAATATGCACTCGGAACGGTGTAATCGATTTTGCAGAATTGATTTTACGTAGCTATGAACTTTTTATTAAAAACCCAGATATTTTGCAGCATTATCAAGAACGTTTTCGACATATTTTAGTTGATGAGTTTCAAGATACTAACACTATACAGTACGCTTGGTTAAAATTATTAAGTAGTGGGAAAAACTATTTAATGATAGTTGGTGATGATGACCAGTCGATTTATGGATGGCGTGGCGCGCGCGTAAAAAACATTCAAGATTTTACACGCGATTTTCCAGATAATCAGGTGATCCGACTCGAACAAAACTATCGTTCCACCGGAGTCATTTTAGCCGCTTCCAATGCTTTAATTACACACAATGATGGCCGTTTAGGTAAAAAACTTTGGAGTAATGGTGGACAAGGTGATCTGATCTCACTTTACGGTGCGTTTAACGATTTAGATGAAGCACGATTTATTGTCAATCAAATTAAGCAAGGCTTAAAAAAAGAACTACGGCCAAATGAAGTGGCTGTTTTATATCGATCCAATGCTCAATCACGTGTACTTGAAGAAGCCTTAATTCAATCACAAATTCCTTATCGTATCTATGGCGGACTCCGCTTCTTTGAACGCGCTGAAATCAAAGATGCCTTAGCATACTTACGTTTAATTGCTAATCGTAATGATGATCCGGCTTTCGAGCGCGTAGTCAATACTCCAACACGTGGTATTGGTGATCAAACCTTACAAAGCTTACGCTTGGAAGCCCGCTCACAAGGTATTTCTTTATGGCAAGCCGCTGAACATTTATTAACTAATCAAACCTTAGCCGCGCGTGCAGCCAATGCATTAACACTTTTCATCCAGTTGATCGGCAAAATGGATGAAGACACTAAGACCTTAACGCTGGCAGAACAAACCGAACAAGTTCTGTATAGCAGTGGTTTGTTTAGTCATTACCAAAAAGAAAAAGGCGAACGCGGTCAAGCCCGCATCGAAAATCTCGAAGAATTAATCAATGCTACCAGACAATTTGTTCCTGAAGACAATAGTATTGCTATTTTGTCTGCCTTTCTTGCGCATGTTGCCTTGGAAGCGGGTGAGCATCAAGCCAATGACCAACAAGAATGCGTACAGCTAATGACCTTGCATTCTGCTAAAGGCTTAGAATTTCCCTGGGTATTTTTATGTGGGATGGAAGAAGGATTGTTCCCACATCATATGTCCCATGAAGAACCCGGTCGCTTAGAAGAGGAGCGACGACTCTGTTATGTGGGAATGACGCGTGCCATGCGCAAGTTATTTCTTAGCTATGCTGAAGTCAGGCGTTTACATGGCACCGAAAGTCATCATCGCCCTTCTCGATTTATTTCAGAAATCCCCAAAGAGCTGTTAGAAGAAGTTCGTTTGCGTACTTCTGTTATTAGGCCTACGCAAATATTAAAACCCGCAAAAAATTCCGCTCGTGATGCGATAGGTGATACTGGATTACGTATAGGACAAACCGTCACGCACGCTGCTTTTGGCGAAGGAACACTGATCGATGCTGAGGGGCGCGGCGAACATATGCGTTTACAGGTTAAATTTAACAACGCCGGTACGAAATGGTTGGTGGCAAGTTATGCCAAACTAACCGCTAAATAAATATACGCTTTGTCTGCGCACAGTCAAAAATTAATGGGTCTTTCACGGCGAGGCCGAAACGTTAGTGAGACCATGGTCATCTCTGGATTGCCACGCACCTACGGTGCTCGCAATGACGATGAATAATTTACGTGCTCGCAATGATGGAAAATGCTTTGCTGAATCATTTCGCGTGACGAATTCTACGTAATAGGACGTAAAGTGCCCCGGCCCCACCATCTCGTGCTTGCGCAGACGAGAAAGCCAATACCCATGGAATTTGCCTTAACCAGCAATTGACATGGTTTTTCAGTTTGGCTCCTGATTGTGTGAGCTTTCCTTTCCCATGAATGATGCGAACACAGTTATAACTATGTTCGCGACTGTGTAACAAAAAATTGAGCACTGCCCTGCGTGCCTGCTCTACGCTCATTTGATGTAAATCTAGATAAGCTGATTGGGATATATCACCGCCTGTTAATTGTTTAATACGTTTATGTTGTAAACCTGGCCGATTAAAAAATAATCGATCTTCAGATCCTACTATTAATCCAACTGGGTCAAGTAGAATAAGGGAAACTGGCTGCTCCTCTTTTAGGTGAATTAATTTTTCTTTTTTTAACGCCGAAATATTTTTTTTTGACCTGGGTTTTATGTGAACTGACTTGGTTCGCTTTACACCTAGCATCGCTGCTCTAAAAAACTCAAGATCCTCTTTATCCGGCGGAGGAGATTTATTCATAAGTAGACCTCTTACATAACTTGCGTAATGGACTTAATTTCATCGTTAAACGATGCTTTGCGGTCCTCATGTACTCATGTAAACTCCGGTCCTCGATTATCGTTTGCCTTGAACTAAAGCCTATTACTTGGTTATGTAAAAGGTCTAGTAAGTACCGGTTAAGCAAAATTTTCTGAAGCATTGCGTAAAAGTATTAGAATAAACTATTATTAACACTGTCGTATAAAATTTGACTGGAAGGCGTGTGTCTTTTTCATTGATGAATCGATTATGTTTAAGCCTAGGCTTTTTATTGATAAGCTTAGGTCTTACTGCTTGTGCTAGCAATTCTAGCCATGTGCCTAATCCAGTCTTATCGAACAATCAAAATCCTGCATTTTCAACCTCATCAACTCTTAGTAATAATGTAATGCAAACCATTGCCTTACTGCTGCCCCTACAAGGACCTTTAGCTAATATTGGAGTATCCGTAAAACAAGGCTTCTTGGCTGCCGCTGAAGAAAATGGATCTTCACCACGTATTATCCTCGTAGACACCAGTGTTGAATCTTCGATACAAGCCGCTTATACCCAAGCCATAGCAAAAAATGCGCAAATAATTGTCGGTCCATTACTCAAGCCTCAAGTACAAAGCATAGCCGGTTTGCAAACTAGAATTCCTATTTTAGCGCTGAACTATTTAAATTCTGATATTAGTACACCCTCTGAGTTATACCAATTTGGTTTATCGCCTCTCGACGAAGCACAACAAGCTATTAACCATGCCTGGAAAAATGGTAAACGTTCTGCACTCATCATGACTGCCAATGGCAATTGGGGATCTCAGATAGGCGAAGCGTTTGCACAACAATGGCAAGCATTAGGGGGAACCGTTGTCGGTCAACTCACCTTGTCGGAAAATCCTGCTGATATAACCAAGCAAATGCGTCATTTTCTGCATTTTAAACCTCCGCACGACAGACGCACAGACTTTGATGTCATTTTCTTAGCCAGTAGTCCGCAAATCGGTCGCCAAGTGAAACCTTTACTAAAATTCTTTTATGCCGGTGATATACCGGTTTATGCGACTGCATCGATTTATAGTGGCATACCCGGATCCCAGCGGTTGGATAAAGACCTGAATCAAATAATCTTCTGTGCTGCCCCATGGTCGCTCGCTAACAGCAGCATAGAGCCTAATCTATACCAACAATTAAAATCAGCCTCACCAGAGCGCTTTAGTCGCAACAGTAAGTATTACGCTTTAGGTATCGATGCGTTTCATATTATTCAGCAACTAGGACGTTTAAATCAGTCCCAACAACAAACACTGCAAGGCGCCACAGGAATGCTTTCATTAAATAGTCAACATCGCATCGCTCGCCAATTACCTTGCGCACAATTTCGTAATGGGAATTTAGTCCCTATCGATTAATGATGCCATCTATCGATACAAAAAAATTAGGCCAGCAAATTGAAGGTTTAGTTTGTGATTATTTACGACGGCAAAAACTTAAATTAATTGCGCGTAATTATCGGTGTCGCTTGGGTGAAATCGATTTGATTATGCAGGATCAATCCACATTAGTCTTTATAGAAGTTCGTTATCGACAGCATGGTAACTTTGGCAGTAGCTTAGAATCAGTCACTTTAATTAAACAACATAAAATCATCAAAACTGCAGAATATTACTTATTATCGCACCAGTTATTTGAAGAAATGGCTTGTCGATTTGATGTCGTCGGCGTCAAACCGAGCACAGAAAAACTAGCCAATATTTCCAAACTAGACCCAGCTCAAGTAGAATGGATAAAAAACGCATTCTCTAGGTAGGTTATGAATCTAATAGCACGTATTAAGACCCATTTTTCTGAGAGCATACGCACAAAATCGGATGCTGCGGAAACATTGCCTGAAATTATTTTGGCGGCCAGTGAGCTATTCGTTAAATGTCTCTTAAATAATAATAAAATTCTGGTTTGTGGTAACGGTGGTTCTGCGGCAGATTCACAACATTTTGCCTCTGAAATGATCAACCGTTTTGAGACCGAACGTCCGAGTCTACCCGCGATTGCTTTAACTACCGACACTTCAACCATCACTTCGATTGCGAATGACTATAGCTACAGTGAAATTTTTGCTAAGCAAATTAGAGCTTTAGGACAAGCCGGCGATATTTTATTAATTATTTCAACCAGCGGTAATTCGGAGAACATATTAAAAGCCTGTGAAGCCGCTCAAAGTCGAGATCTAAGAATTATCGCGCTCACCGGCAAAGAAGGCGGCTCTTTAGCTGGGCTGTTGAGTTCCACTGATATTGAAATTCGCGTTCAAGGCACCTCGACTGCGCGCATACAAGAAACACATTTACTCATTATCCATTGTTTGTGTGATCTAATCGATAAGCAATTGTTCGGTTGATTGCTACAAATTTAAAAAACAATCCCTACATTGACGACATCTCTATAGGAACCAATCCCCACATTTTGCTTGGGTGAGATTTGTCCATATACAGGAATTATCTGCCTGACACCGTTCCCAACAGCAAATTTGGCGTCAACACCGATAACATTGCCCCAATTAATAGTGTGCGTTGGATTTTGCGTTAAAATATATTTGATTGACGAATGTTCTGGCCCCGACATTCTGCGCAATCGAGTGGTTGCCGAATACCCCGCTCCTTGATCTAAGGTTACATAATAAGGCGTATTCAATGTACAAAGCACCTTGAGTCGCGCGGTAGAATTATTAGGGAAAGATGAATCGGGATTATAAATACCAAATATTAAAGGCGTGGCCCGAATAGTACATCCGCCGACTACGCTTACAGAAACCAACATGGATGTATCATCAGAACCGATTGCCGAAAACGCCGTATTTATCCCTGATAATAAAAATAGAAAACAAACCCATTTGCAAAATAAACGCATGATTAACCCCCTCTGCCAATAAGTGGCCAGCATTACCAGAAAATTAATCCATTTATTAACTGAGTGACAGGAAGAAACTTAAAAAAATATTGAATTTTTTTAGAGATTAGTTTAACTTCTGCAAAAAAAGGTCCTTTTCTTTGCGTTCTTTGATGTTTATAGCTAGCTTCCTCTATTAAGATTAATAGAGGAACGGCTTATTATCCAGTAATAAGCCATAGTGGTGTGAGGTTAATAAGTAACGGATACCAAAACCGCGTCTGTATAAGTCCCTGTATTGACAAATTGCGCAGCAGTAATTCGACCAAAAACCGTATAATTTCTGGTGGTTGACAATCCTATTGAGGTATAGGAATCACTCACGGTCACAGTTCCTCCAGTTGCATCACCCCAAATCGAAGTAAATGCCCCAGTAGTATATAAATTGTAATTCAAATGCACACCTGCCATATTCATAAAACGGGGAGTATAAGTTGCGCTATTTCCTTTAGCCATACTAATCACATAAGAAGCAGTAAAAATAACTAATGCTGAACAAGTCACTGCCACATTGCCATTAGCCGTTTTTAAAGTAGTGGGCACATACGTACCAAATGTGACTGCTGTGGTTGCCACTGAACATGAACAACCAAGTCCAGCACAGGTAGCATAAACAGCAGGACTATAAAAATTATAGAGAAATAAAATAATTAACAACCAATACCGTTTAGTTTTTTTTAATAACATTGCACATCTCCTAATTCGATGATTGGATCATTGGTATTAGGTAATCGCTTTGAAAAATAATATACATGATTTTCCCAACTGACTGAACCTTCTAAAAGATGATCTTTCACTTCAGGGATGTAAACTTCACCGTCATATCCTACAGGATAGCTTTCACAAGATTGATCATTAGTTAGTGTCAGCTCAGCACCTGGCGGAGCATAATTTCCACTAGGCGTTTTTAAGTGCAACTCTACACCCTGCAAATGCTTAACTGAAAACTCTGCTAAAACACCACTATGAAAATAAGGTATGACCTTTTCCTGCGTGACATCGATCTGTGTATCTAATGGCAACGTTGTCGGTTCTATTTCCACGCTATTTTCTTGATAGGGCAATAATTCAGTGATTAATAAATTTCCATTTCTATCCGTTTTACCCATGAGTTGATTTTCATAATAGACATCCACACCTGGGAAATCAGGAACTTTCACTAAAGCAAAACTTTGCGTGAGTTTACGTGCTAAAAATCCATTGCCGGCAAAATAAATAGCACTACCGCTGGCGTCTAATTCATAATCTGCTTGTCCACGACCTTGGCCTACGCGTGCTGTATAAGCTCCAATTTCATTTTGTACAGTCACATCAGCACCTGCGTAACGATTACTGTTATTACTAGCTAGGATGTTATAACCATAGCCCTTACCTAATGGGACTGGTTTAGCAAATTGCAACACATCTTGTACTTGATGATTTTGCCAAGTTGTAGCGTTATTAACATAATGATTCACATCAGGGGCAAAAACTAAATTTAGAAACGCTTGGTTAGTTTGTGAGTTACGTAAATCTCCCACAAAACCTAAGCTTAAAGAAATATTTTTGAATAAATTATGCGTATAGGTAGCGGTCAATAATCGTGCCGTCGGTGTATTAGAGATACCATTTGCTTGATTAAAATTTCGGCTATTTACCATGGTAAAACTCGTGCTTAACGATCCATAGTTTTCTAAACTGTATCCTAGAAATAATTGATTCACCACGCTCGGTGGTGATGTATTGGGTTGTGTGCCTAACTGAATATAATTTAGTGTGGTTAAGCTGGTATTAAAACCATAACTAAGCTTAGGCCCTTGGCGAATAAAACCTAAGCCCAATAAACCACCGCCACCTGAATTATTATGTCCGCCTGCCAACGCTAACGTGGCTACTCCATAATTATTTAATAAATAATTAGCCGAAAAGCCTAAGGTTTGTTGATCGAACAATACTTCGGCATGCCCACCTAAGGTTAGATTATTGGTGATGCCGCGTTGATAGGTTCCCACCGCTAAAAAACGCCCATAATCATTACTATTTACTCCATAATTATCCCTCACAAATCCTGCTTCATAGGAAAAATCAACTAAATTGGGCTTAAGTAACTGCGGGCTTGCGTAATAAGAAAAACTAACTACTTTGCTACGTCCAAGCAAATCCTGTGTAACGACATTCACGTTACCGGCTCCAGAAATCACCGGAATATTATTAAATATATAAGGACCGTTATTCACTATTTGTTGCTGGTTTAAAACACTATTCACAAAAACATCCACTGTGCTGGGAATGGCGGCTTCACCTTGATAGCCAGGTAGCGGAAAAGTCACTAAATTAGGTTGTGTTTTAAAATTTGTGGCATATTGAATACCAGCAAAACGCGATGCACCACTCCAATAAGTCGAGCCGGTAATGGCATCACCAAAACGCCAGCGCGCAATTTTTTCTGGCTGATCTAGAGTCCAGGAGGTATTTAAACGCACTAACTTACTGGATTGATTGGTTAGTAAGGTAATGTTATTCGCATATTTGTTGTACGCGAGTACATCTGCAGTTCCGACGCCTAAGCGATTAAATAAACCTAAGCCCATCAATGCTGAAAGATTGGTTTGATTGATTCCAGGAGAATTATTTCTTAAGGCAACCGCATCGTAATTGAGATAGGCGCCAGGATCTTTTGGACGCAAAGCGCCTAAGCGTCTACTCAAAGGATCAAAGGTTTGTATAGCAAATAATCGGGCAGGGGCAGTGATAGTTAACTGCATCGCATATTGATCTAATTGGTAACTAACATCGGGGTACCAATCAAGTCTATATAAATGCTCCCCATTAAATTTTAAAGGAGCATGAGAGCTAAACTGCAGCTGCCATTGGCGTAAATCACTTTCTTCAACCCAAATCTGACCAGACGCATCTTTAAAACACTGTGTAACACCAGGCAATAACGATCCATTCAGCTTGATTTCCAGCAAGAGAGGAATCATACGTTTTTTAGCTTTTACTTTGGATGCTTGTTTTGTTAAAAACTCTTTTCCTAACTTCGCGTTACTCTGTGTGCTTATTAAAGAAAAAATTATAAAACATGCAATTAATACAAATTTAAAGCCTATGCAAAGTTGATTTTTTACTTTGTCCATTAATATTTGATTTAATATCCGTATACTTAATATTAGAATCGCCTTTTACTATCCAAGAATAAGAGCATCGTGGGAAGACATGCGTAAAAGTCGAGTGCTTTTTCATTATCGGTGCTTGTGGCTCTTTAGAGACTAATTGCCATTGATTTACAAATAAGGAAACGTTGCCGTCATTGTATAGATTCAATTTAATATGATGTGCATCTAAAACCTCGGTTGACCAAACTCCATTCTCTATAATATGTTGTGGTTGTATGAACAAAGGAAGGGAGATATCCAGTAAAAAATACAGCGTTTGACCTAGTTTTTTTCTTCTAGGCTGCTGAACTTCTTTCAAGTGCACGCGATAGGCTTTTTGCACGGTATTATAAGTGGGATGTCTTAAAGCAAACCGTATAATCTGAGTTTTATGTGCAGGCAATGCAAATAACGGTGGCGTCAACAAAATGTCATGCGAGATTTTATAGATATCTTTACTCTTAGGAGTTTGTTGCCAGTCTAGTAAACTTAATTGTAATAGGCTAGGTTCATCACTTCGATTCGTAACTTTAAGTACTCCTATCCTTTGCGTAGGAGATAAAGAAAGTTGGACAGGAGTCACCTCTAAAACACTGGCGTAAACCTCAGACGTATATAGGACGACTAAAATACCAAGCTTAGCAATATAATATTTTATTTTCATTTTTTAATGATCCTTACAATCCCTTTTTATAAAATAGTCTATTCTTATTTAATTCAAAAAATGGCTATGTTACATCTCTAAATGTACTTATAAACTAAATCAATAAATTATCTGTGACTTCCAATAAATGGCCGATATCATCCTTAGAAAAGTATTCTTATCAAGTAAAAATATTTAATATAAAGTACTATTTATATGTTCCTCGGAATACCTTAAACAAGGTATACATAAGATCTTTTAATCTAATCGATTATAATAGAGTTGCTCAAATTATGGATACGTAACCGTTATTAATACAGTGTCATTATAACTACCTGTGGCAGGAACTGCACCGGCAGGTATTCGACCATAGACTGTAGCTAATTGAACGGCTCCATTACCTGTCACATTGACCGTAGTACCGGGCGGAGTATTTCCCCAGTTTGTTGCGCGCGCTGGATCTTGAAAAAGTTGATAGGTCAGTGTTCCTGAAGGTGTTCCTGTCATAACCCTGTTAGTAATGGTTGCACCCGTCCCAGTTCCTATGTTTAGACCAATGTTGTATACAGTACCAGTGTTACAAGTCACCTCGATGCTACCCGTTGCATCATTTTGGACTCCCGAATAGTTACCAAAGTTTACTGAGGTGATATTACCAAAGATACAAGTTGAATTCACTGTCGCGTTAACAGGTAAATTTGCCGTTACTGTCGCAGCAAATGCAACTGGATTGAAAAATAAAATGAATAATACAAAAAAAGCATTTTGTGCTCTAAACATAATCGACTTCCTTATCAAATAAGACCCTACAGCACCAAAGTAGCATATAATGCTTTATAAAAGTGATCAAGCAAAAACTGTATTAACGATTGGATATAAAGTAATCTAATAGCGCTGCTGCTTGCTCCCTGCTCCTTTAAAAGGTGACAAAAATAGTCACTCGATCTAAATAAGTACCTGCACCAACCGCTTGATTTCTAGGAATTTCCCCATAAATAGTTATCACCTCTGTAGACCCTGTGGCTATCTGATGCAAGGTATTTTGCCCTATCACGGTACCGTACATGTGTTGATGACCGGCATCTTGGAAAAGACCGTAATTTAATTGTTGATTTCCTGCTTGTTTGGTTAACAGTCGATGATTTTCTGTTGCGCCTGCGCCTTGTCCTTTATCGATACCTATATCATAGGCTAAATTCGGTATACAGGTAACTGTCACGTTACCTGTAGCATAATCTGGATTAGAATTGAGTGGATAATAATTAGGAAATTTCATATTGCTGGTTGAGCCAAATGTACAATTCGCCCCGCCACCTATGGTTGCCATAACCGCTAAGGTATTAGTAATAGTTAAACATTTGGCGTCTTGGAAAATCAAACAGAGTAAAATACTCATTGAAACCTTGATCAAAGAAGAAAGCATAATCCCCCCCATTGTGACCTTAAAGCTTTTATAATTTTGTTTAATGATGAGTTTTTATTGAATCCGCTTTAGATCGCTTATATAAGTATGCGTAATAATTTATAATCATTAATATACTCTTCGCACTTGAATTTTTGTCTGCGTTGCCGCTCAATTCGCAATCCTC
The DNA here is from genome assembly GCF_964030935.1 of Rickettsiella endosymbiont of Aleochara curtula. NCBI lineage: Bacteria > Pseudomonadati > Pseudomonadota > Gammaproteobacteria > Legionellales > Coxiellaceae > Rickettsiella > Rickettsiella endosymbiont of Aleochara curtula. Next base: position 1,391,578 of record NZ_OZ034990.1, on the reverse strand, counting down.
ATGTATCTTGAATACACTCCGGTTGCTTCATTCTCGCGGCGCCTTGCCAAAAATCCCATTGCTGTGAGTATAATTCTAGTTAATATTTGCCGATTTAACGAATAAGGCTGGGTTTTATGCTCGAAAAAATAACACTGAAAAATAACTATGCTAATCTCATCGATGTTGGTCTGATTCGAATCAGCGGTAAAGACGCTAAGCGATTTTTACAAGGCCAATTAACGTGCGATTTGGAAGAAATCAATACAGAACAAAGCCGATTAGGCGCACACTGTGATGTTAAGGGACGAATCATTGCAATTTTTCGGTTATTTTTTTATCAACATGACTATTATTTTTTATTACAACAAAGTACCTTGCCACTTTTATTAGCTTCATTACAAAAATATGCAGTCTTTTCCAACGTTGTGTTAACGGAAGTCAGTGAAAATTGGCGAAAAATCGGCCTTTATGGCCCTACTATTAAAGATTTACTCAAAGAACAGGTATTATATATAACCAAAGAAAATGGTGTTGCAGAATCCAAGCATAAACTAAGTTTATCTATTCCAGGCCCTGTGCCTCGTATTATCTTGTTGGCTCCTGTTTCTGATGCTATCGGCTCAATCGAAACCAAATTTGAGCAGCAAAGTGTCAATCATTGGCATTTATTGGATATTATGGCTGGAATCCCGATTATTTACCCGGAAACCAGTGGCCAATTTACGCCGCATCAGCTTAATTTCCCAGAAATAGGCGGCGTGAGCTTTAACAAAGGTTGTTATATAGGTCAGGAAATCATCGCTCGTACTCATTATTTAGGGAAATCCAAAAGTCGCCTTTATCGAGTAGGTTTTGTAGCCAATGACCCGCCCTTACCGGGCACCCCGCTCTTAGACGAGCAAAAAACTGAAAAAGGCGCGCTCATCCTGTGTGCGAAAGAACAAGATAATCGTTACCAAGCCTTAGTTTGTTTGCAAACTCAAGCTATTTCCCATAGTATCAGACTAGGTAGTCTTGAAGGCCCCACACTAGACTTTTTAGAACTGCCCTATTCTACTAACTAGAACTAATAATATGTTTACAATACAAAAAAAAATACTCGGTTTAATTCTGTTATTAGGTATCAGTACTCTTGCATTGGCTGATACTGCTCCCACCAACAGCACCACTACCTCTCATCCATCGGCACCAAGCAGCCCACAACAAAGTAAGGCAATCGAATTTGCCAGACAAGCGGGCGCAATCGCCGGTATCGCACAGGCTTGTGGTCAAAATCTAGGAGATTTTTCTGCTAGAGTTACTGAAGCCCTAAATAAGTTAGCTAATGATCCTTCCGAACAAGCGGCCGCCGGTCTGATCTATCAGCGTATTAGCCAAGAAGCGCAAATAGCTGAGAAAAAAAATCAAACTATTCCTTGTTTGAAGGTTTTACAGGATTTTCGAAATTTACCCATTATGCAATCCGATTATAAAACCAAAGTTATAGACCAACTCAACGCTGCTGGCTAAAATACTTACCTATCTACTTGCTGTGAATTCGATTCACGAATAAAAAATAACAAGATTAGGGCCAGTAAAATATAGATCGGCAAGATACTTAACGCGTGACGATATTCTATGGCCGAAAAATAATGCACACCTGCAATCAACTTACCCTGCCAATGCGCATCTAATAATTTTCCTATTAATGGTTGCGTCAACGCACTAAAGATAATCTCACCGGTATTGATTAAGGCGATTATGGTTGCCGCAACGGTTATTTTATTTAATTCTCTACCTAAGGCAAAACCGAGCATAAATGCACCGGTACTGAAACCAAATATAAATAATAAAGTTCCCAATAACCAAAGCGGAAAATGATTTACATAAATTATCAATGTAATCGTAACTAACGCTATACAGGCATTAATCAACATCACCGACAGCCGTTTATTGATTCGATCCGACCACAAGCCCAATAGAGGACTACCAAAGGCTAAACCTAAAAAAATTAAAGACCCCAAACCTGCCGCTTGTGTGTGTGACACCTGATAAGTTTCTTTTAGAAATGGAATACACCAAAGACCTGCAAAACCATCAATCGGTGCAAAAGCGAATCCACTATAGAGTGTAATTAACCAATTTTGTTTATTACTCAGTACCATCCAAACATCATGCATTGAAAACTTATCTACACTTCCGGTTTGGCTTAATGCTCCAACCGGTTTGTCGCGTACGATTAAATAAAATAAACCGGCTAGAATTAACCCACTTATCGCACACAAATATAAACTCTGCCGCCAACCGAAGGTGCTAACCGCGAAAGACAAGGGTAACTGACCGGCAACTGCACCCAACATCGCTGCAGTCGCCAGTAACCCTCCAACAAAGGCAAATTGACTCGGCTTAAACCATAGACTTGTCATCTTCATATAACTGACGGTAGCAAAAGCGGCACCGACACCCATTAATGCCCGAGACCAAGTGGCTATATTTAAACTGTGCGCCTCAGAAAAAATATAAATCCCTGCGGCACATAAAAGAATAGCGATAGTGGTTAATAAGCGCGGACTATAGCGATCTAATAAAATACCTACAAACAGCTGCGCTAATAAAAAAGAATAAAAAAAACTAGCGGTTAAATTACCTAAACCTGTTCCTTGGATATGAAACACTCGCATCAAATCATCAGTCATTATGCTAGGTGAGACTTGCAAGATATATTTATAAAATAAAAAAGCGGCGGCTAGTGCGATAACTAACCAAGGATATCCATGGTGGGCGGTAAAATGTTTCTTTTCAATCTGCATGGCACGCTAAACCTTATAACTCATTTAGCGGCGAATTATGGCATTATTAGCCAAATTTTGCACTCCTTATCAAGAGTACCTTTATACTATAAAAAAATTATCGTCATGGCGAGTGAATGGAATGAACTGGCCATCCACAGTTTCGTATTTCCTGGATTGCCGCGCGCAAAGCGCTCGCAATGACAAGTAAAAGCTTATCAAGCTACGTTTTAGTCGCAAGCTCCTGATTAAAAGAAGCCCTCATCATTAAACATTAAAGCAATGATGAGGACTTAAAAATAGGCTTAAACTAGAGACGTAAACCCATAGGTTTTCCGGATATTTTTTGTTTTTGCCTATCTACCTGTTCACTCCAACGAGCTACTTTAGCATTTAGCGGTTGTTGACATTTATATCGTGACATAACATTAAAAAGTAAAAGTGTCGCATTCACATTACTGCTCGCTGTAACCTGTGATATACCTGACTTACCTGCCTGTTGCCGGGCCTGCTGATAACTATGCTGATGGTTTTCTCCAGCTAAGCTAACTTTAACTAACGATTTTGAATGTAAGTGCTTAGCTTGATGCCCTATCTTATGTAAGTTCCCCGAAGTTATCTGACCCAGCTTAATTTGATTATGATTTGCATAGCTATTTTGTTTATTTTCCCTAGTGTTTTGTGGATTATAACTTTCTTTAGTTTGCACTGGTTTAAATAGAGAAGTTCTTTTACACGTTTCAGCAACAGCCGATTTTTTATGAGCTTGGATACGATCAGTTTTTTTAAAGGTTTTATTGGGTAAAACAAGATTTTGTACTTGTCTCGGTGACTCTAAAATTTTTTGTTTAGTACTGTCATTTACTTGTTTTACAGGCGATTTCACAGCTTTTCTTCTAGAATGCTTAGCTCCTTTAGAGAGCGCTTTTATTGGATATTGACTTTTTTCATAATGATCTGCCATATCTAAGATTTTATCTTCAAAATTACTTGAAAAAAGAGAATTCATGACGCTATTAACCGCCTTAAATGTCTTTTGTATTATTCCATTATGATGTGCAGCAGCATTGCTTGATACAGAATCTAATAATCTTTCAACATCTCGACGTCTTCTAGAAACACTTAATTCATTATCTTCTATAGAATTAACATCAGTTGGTATTTCAATTAAGCTAGCATTAATATCGTTACTGAAGTAACGATCATGCCATAAGCGGCTACTGCTAACATTCTTAATTACAGAAGAAAAACTCCGATCGCTGTTAATAATCGCTAAAGAATCTTTTTGCAAAGCTTGCGTGTGTGTTTTCCATGCCATATCAAAATCGGCGATCTGATTATTCGTTACTTTATTTCTAAGTCTTATTTTTGTATGGGTATTGGCAAACTTAATGACTAATGTAGCTAACTTAGGTTCTTGATAAAAATTTTTAAATAATATCGTTATAGGTGTAAACCCAACTGATAAATTATTTAAACTATTGGTAAATATTAAATTCGTTCGATTGTGATGATAAAAAGCAAAATTATCTGAATCATTTCCCTCAGGAATAATAATAATTGTATTTTCTTCTATATCTTTAACTCCTATGCTCATACTTTCAGCTTTTATATGGAAATCAATTGGTTTTAAATACAAATTCGAGCGTGGCCCTACTATCATATTTGGCGCAATATTTAATACAACATGTAAATATTGTTTATACCATTGATTGATTAATGCATCTTTCAAACAAATGTTTATAATATTAATTCTACGTTCAGAATTTTTTGGCTTCATAACCAATTGCAGTAATACATCATTACCTAATTTATTTATTCTATTAGACGTTCTGAAGAAAATCTCAGCCGTTGCATTTAATATTTGAATTTGGTTATGAAGTTTTCGAAAATCTAAACTATCAATATGTGTATCATTTTTAGCATGATAAATAATCACTTCATTGAGAGGTAATTGTGAGCGAAAATCTCTAGAAGAATTTGCGTCCATAACAAAAAGACCTTCGCCGCCATTGCCATGCAGATGCGTTCTTTGTGCACGTAGATTATTTCGCATCACCTCTTGCCCTTGATGACCAATAATCACTGTCTCATTTTCGGATGTATTTATTATAAAAATTATGTTTAAACGGGAGGCAACAGCCGGATAAATGCGCATAATATCTTCTATGTTTAGCTTCGTCGTAAGAAAAACATAGCCATTTTGTTTACCCATTTTGAATTCAGCGCTAGTCTCACTATCTACAAAATGCAAGCGCGTGTTATTAGATAAATTAGTATTTAATTGAAATTCCAAACCTGCTATGAAATTTAATTTCATAGTTTGTAACTGCTCATTTGTAGATTTGCTAGCAAATACTTTAGAAGATACTTCAGAAATTGGTGTATTAAAAACAAATTGGTGTTGCGTGTTCGGATAATTCTCAGTAGCCGTTAAATCAACTGAAACCAATCCATTACCAGGTAAAATATAATAAGTAAAGTTACCGATTGCTGCCGCATTAGTTACATTAGTATTCGGATGCAAATGCATTTTCAAATCGTAATCACAATTCGCATTACAAGGAATTAAAAGAGTATTCGGATTGTTTACAGTTAGGCCGCCAGCCATATCAATCATTTCTGTACCACAAGCTGCGGTAATTGAAACAGGAAAAGCCCCGCCCACGAGTTTTTCTATACTGTTAAGCGCTAGTGTATTATTTCCAGCTTGCAAATAACCTTCATTCAAATTGATTTCTATTCTATCGGTTGTGGGTTGAAATCCAGATAGGATTAAACTATCGGATCCTTCTGCTCCATTTAAACCACCGATTCCTTCTCTGTCCTTGGGACGCGCAGTCCAAATTTGTGTTGCTTGTACTATAAAACTGTCATCGCCTTCACCACCTTTAAAATCTTTAGCGCCATTATTGACCATAAAAACATTTGGAGTGCGCTCAAAACCCACTGCATGATCTTCTCCTAGACCTAGATTGAAATAGGCAATTTCTCCCACAGTGTTGTTAGTATTGGTAAGTCCAATGGCATCGTCACACGCATAAGCGCCTTGCTCGGAAAGTACCTCACCACTGCCATCATTTTCAGTGGGTACACACAGCAATTCACTTCCTGCTGGAACTGTAATTCTTAATCGGGTTAATTCAAAACCTATAAGTTTATTTTGGAAATAAACAGCATTATATAAGACGTCAGTGTAAATGGGATCACATACCGTTTTTTCATTGGTACAAGTAGGAGGAAAAAGGAGTCCGCCTCCAGTACAAGTTTGTTCTCCAATAACAACACGACATTTTTCACCCTTTCTTTCGATGGCCGGAATAATAATGTGTTTAATTTCTGGAATTTGTTCGAATAATTTGGACTGTATAGCAAGTTTACGCTCATATTCCGCTGCTTTTTCGATCATTCTACTTATGTATACTGCAGGAGAAAAAAATAAAAAAGCTCGTCCTCCTTCTTTAAACTTTTCCCAACCGGATAAATGAACGTGATGATCTTCTTTATCAACTATTTCAACATCATCATAAATTCTATCTCCTAACATGACCGCAGTTACCACTATTTCTCCGGCAGGCCCTGCTATAACCGAAATCCCCATTGCAGCAAATCTTTCTGAACTTATCTCAGCAACCTCTATGCCTCCCCTTAGCAAATCAGTGCCTATTTGAATGCCATCACTTACAATTCCAACTATCGCATCGGTACTATTAGTGTTGTTTTGCAAGGCTTTAATTTGATTATATAAATCGTACCCGGCTAATAAGGATGTTCCTTTGGTGATTACGCGTGCACCTAATCCAAAACCTAAACCTTTCATTCCGGTTGCAAGAGCAAGCAGCCTCTTTTGCTCCAGCAGCTCGGATCCTTTTAGCAGCGCACGATTTACTAAGTTTAAACCCGCAAGTTTAACCGCTGCTGTAGGATCTCCTTTAAATAAACCTGCCACTGCCTCTTCACTGAACATGCCATCGATTAAATGCGAAGAAAATTTTCCAACTGTATTCAAATGCTGCGTCACTCTATGATTATTAATTAACGTTGTTAATTCTGCTTGCTTGCTTCCGCCTATTTCCGGTTTTTCGGCTTCAAGTTTCTGTAATATGTCGGATCGTTTGCTCTCTGGATAAACTTTAATTTTTTCAATAATTTTTTCGCTATCAAATACACAAATAGCTTCTCGCTTAAATCTAGTATCTATTTCTCGTCTGCTTCTACCCATGCAGAATCCGGCACCTACCAGATCATTAACATTGATACTATCCAAATCATCTATGGGTATTACCTCGTGATTGGCTTGATTTATTATTGGATCGAGTAGGATAGGATTATTCAACTGTTCATCTATATGTAGATTATCCAATGCATTTAAACCATTTTCTTCATTCGGTCGAGCCAAAGGAGGTAAACCCGGTTGATAGTATACAGGCGCACCACTATAGTGGTGTTTTCTTAATAATCCTGTATTAAAATCTGGGTTGAATCCAGCTACCTCTTTCTTCGACTCCATTAAAAGGAAAAATTTTGAATCATGATTCCAGCCTTGGGTTTGATCTATTTCTTGTTCAAAATCTGTATACTCCCCATTAATTTTCTCTTCCTGCTCTTGAGTAAAAGTTTTCGTTCTTTCTATTTCACTTTTAGTAAAATCTACAACATTGGGTGGGCGTAAATAATCATCTTTTCTCTCTTGTATTAGAAAATTGGCTACTCTTGAATTAAGACTAGAGTCAGGATGATTAGGCATGCCCTGTCTTAATTCTCTGGATTCCACATCAAATACTATCGCTTCGGGAGAAAATTTATCCCCAATGTCGGTTGCCTTAATATCAAAACGCTCTTTGTAGGCATATATTTGTTTGAGAACCTGATCAATATTGCTATCAGATATTTGTTTTCCAACCTCACGATCTCGACCTCCAGTGAGATAAAAATCTAACTTCGATTCCCCAGGAAATTCCTGGCGAATTTGGTCAATAAAACTTAATGGCCCAGAAAATTTATCAAAATGTGATAAAACTACTTTTTGCGTAAATGGATCATAGACAATCACAGCAACACATTGTTTGATATTATAGGTACCTAATTTTTCATGTTGAGCTATTCCAAACTCACTCTGCAAAACTACATGGGCATCGTTATCCAGATTTCCTTGGGTAAGTTTATAGGATTCTTTGTAATGAAAAGATTCGTACGCACTTAAATCATCTTCTAATAAAGAAAAAGCATCAGGATGTTCCTTAATTTGTTTGTAAAGACCGGCTAAAGCTAAATGTGCTTGTAACTTTTCAGTCTCTGAATTTGCAAGCAGTTTATTCTGATTATCAGTTTCATAATCGAGAGCTGCTTTTCTGTCATTGATATAAGTCTCCGCTAAATTTTGATAAGTCGTTTCAAGCTCAGAGTATTCCTTTAAATGGGTATAAATATTGATACTTTTCTTGAAATTTTCTCGCGCATTTATGAGATCATTTTTTGCTTGATAGGCTTTACCCAACTGCAGATAACTATTAGCTAATGCACGATGCTGAGGATAGTGTGTCCTAAACGCCACCGTCGATACACGCAGTCTGCGTATGGCTTCGTCATAATTGCCTTGGTTATAAAAATTAAAGCCATCCCGATATGCCAACTCACCTGCCACAAAATAATGTTCGCTGTGAGCATTAAGCAAGTTGGGATCAATAATTTCTTGATTTAAAAAACTACTCGGTAATTTTAATTGTTCATTTTTCCATGCAAGGTATTCAGTTTGTTGCACACTGTTTAATGAATTGAGATAAGTATCCTCAAAAATCTCCTTAAACTCCGTAGTGGCTCCCATAACAAATTGATGTGTCGTCGCCACGATATTTTTCAAAGCACTTAAACTATTTAAATTATCGGTAAACAAAGAAGCATGATTTTTATTTACTTCATCTATTAAGTGAATGACATACTCAATGTTAACGGTGAATTGTTTTGAAGCTTTGTTGTGTATCGATTGACCATTTAACTTATATTCATTTAATTCTATTAACGCTTCTTTTAATTGATTTACATCTCTAAGTGCATTTAATTCATCAATCTCGGACCCATGTTCGACTATTGCGTCATCTAGATTTTCTTTTCCGATTGTTATATTTTGCAGTAAATTTTGCAATGATACCCTTTGATTAATTAAACGAATCGCCAATTCTTTAGGGGATTCGCCCGCGTTATTTTTAGCGTTTAAATCATCTTCCGTAGCGACTCTCATTAACAGTGCTAATATTTTCGGTCCTCGATGAGCTTCTTGAATCGCTAAATGTAAAACTGTGTTTCCATTATTGTTTGGTATTCGAAAAAGTTTTTCAATTCCAGTAAAAAAATAATCTTTTTTATACAATGTTTCTACTACATCCACATTACTATTAATGACTGCTGTATGCAGCGCCGTATTCCCATTTTTATCTTGCTCATCAATACTATTGATATGTGGTAAAAGCAGATCGAGCATCTGCTTCTCTTCATGCATCTTAGCTTGCCCATTTTCTTTTTCATCCTTACTTCTATAATCAACCAACATATGCAAAATGGTATCTCTGTCATTGCTAACAAGTTCATAATTTGCTTTATCTGAATTGATTATTTCTTGTAGAATTAAAGGCTTTCTATTTAAAATCGCACGATGTAATGCAGAAAAATTCTCCTCGCCCGTTTGTAGATTAACATCGGCTCCTGCGTCAATAAGTTTTTTGGTAATAATCGCTGCAATTCGCTCGTTATTTGCATTAGCCACAACAAGACTAGAATCAATAAGTTCAGAATTGATAACCGCATTGAGGGGAGTTCTGTCGCCTCGAATCCCGGCCACTAATTGAGTATTCCCTATGTTAGGATTTGCACCACGTAATAGTAATGCCTGCACAGCATTAAGCTTTAATTGATCACACGCTACATATAAAGCTGTTCTATGCAATCCATCCGTCAGATCAATATCATGGTTCGTTTTTTCAAGGTAAATTATAAGTCTAAGATTGTTTTCTGCTGCAGCCTTATGTAAAAAAGACTTGTAATTTTCGTCTTTATTTAAAACAAAAAATTTTTTATCGAGATCTTCTTGAGTCGTTAGCTTATTAATATTTGAACTAAATAAAGGAAGGAGTGAATCCAAGAAGGGTGTATCCAAATTATATTCCCTATTTACAACTTCTGATAATTTGCTATATCTGTCATCAAAATCTGATTTTGAAATAGCTGTATAGGATGGCATTTTTTTGTTTTCTCCATAAAAATAATTAGATAGTTTTTTATTTATAAACAGCGGCGCAATATATATAAAAATTTTATTTTTGAATAGTTTTTTTTAAAATTTTTTATTATTTAAAAAAAAAATTAACTAAGTTATTTAATAAAAAACTTTTTACTATCTAAAATGATCATTAATTAATTTCTTTAAATAAATTATCGATTCTCAAATCAGAATGTCGGCGTATAATATCGGTTATTTATTTGCCCCGGTGGCACAGTTGGATAGCGCGGTCCCCTCCTAAGGGACAGGTCGCCGGTTCGAATCCGGCCTGGGGCGCCATATTTGCAAGAAGATAAAAAAATGACTAGGCTTTTGCTGAGAGAGGTCTAATGAATATTTTATCGATACAATCCCATGTCAGTTATGGCTATGTTGGGAATAAAGCGGCTACCTTTCCCTTACAAGCGATGGGATTTGAAGTATGGCCCGTCAACACCGTACAATTTTCCAATCATACCGGCTATGGCCATTGGCAAGGCAATATTTGCACTGCACAGCAAGTACGTGCTGTCATACATGGCTTAGTCTCCTTAGATCTAGCAAGACAGTGTGATGCGATTTTATCCGGATATATTGGTGATAAAGAAATTGGCCATGTTATCCTTGAAACCGTGCAGAAATTTCGACAAGCAAATCCTAAGCTTATTTATCTATGCGATCCGGTAATGGCTACACCGAATGGTAAAGCTTGCTTTGTTAAACCTGATATTCCGGATTTCTTTCGCAATCAAAGTTTAACGGTAGCCAGTATCATTACGCCCAATCATTTTGAAGCAGAATATTTATATCAAAAAGAAATTGATAATTTAAACGCTTTAAAAAAAGCAGTGCATTTTTTTCATAAGCAAGGAATACTTATTGTCATCGTAACCAGCTTAAACTTAAAAGAAAAAAATAAGTTTAATTCTGATGAGTCCATTGCTTTTCTTTCGAGCAAATCCGGACAATGGCTCGCTGTAATGTCAACTCCAAACATTCCAAAATCTATCAATGGCACGGGAGATCTTTTTTCAGCGCTATATTTAGGCCATTTATTATTAACTCGAGATCCTCTAGCAGCTTTTAGATTAGCATTAAATAAAACTTATCAAGTGATTCAAGCCACTCATACAGCAAATAGCCGCGAATTAAATATTATTGACAATGATTATAAGCAAGCTGCTCCAGATTATGTTATGCTACAACAGATAAAATAACAGGAAGTTACAATGAAAGATTATCATTTCTATTTATGGATAGCCTACCTCTCTACGGCTGCAATTCTGTTAATTAATCTGTTAACTCCCCTGATCCGGCATTATAAATTATTTAAGAAAAAGCGAAGTATTACTTCATTAATACCAAAAAAATAATGTTAAAAATTTGGCAGAAAAAAAACTTTTTGGTTTATTTGCTTTGGCCATTCTCGCTCGTTTATGGCTGTGTTATTTTTTTACGTCGTAAATTTTATCAATTGCATATTTTAAAAACAAATTATTTTTCAGTCCCTGTCATTGTCGTCGGAAATATTACTGTCGGAGGAACGGGTAAAACACCGGTTGTTATCGCATTAGCTCGATTTTTAAAAGATAAAGGCTGGCGACCAGGAATTATCAGTCGTGGCTATGGTGGTAATACGCAGCATTTTCCTTGCTTAGTACATCAAAACAGTAATGCCCGCGAAGTGGGTGATGAACCTTTATTAATTGCTCGGCATACGGCATGTCCAACTATCATCGATCCTGATCGCAGCCGCGGCACTAAGAGTCTATTGAAACGTTCGAATTGCAATATTGTCATTAGTGACGATGGTCTGCAACACTTAAGCTTAGGTAGAAACATAGAAATTGTTGTTGTCGATGGCGATAGACGTTTTGGGAATAATTTTTGTTTACCGGCAGGGCCCTTGCGAGAACCTGCCTCACGCTTAAATTCCGTTGATTTTGTTATTAGCAAAGGAATGGCTCAGACCAACGAATTTAAACTTTCCTTGATTCCTGACTATTTTTATCAGCTCATTCAAACTAAAAATAAAAAATCAAAAGAATTTTTTCTTGAAAAAAAAATACATGCTGTAGCAGGCATAGGTAATCCCGATCAATTTTTTAGGACTTTACGCAAACTAGGCCTTAAGATCGTTGAGCATCCCTTCCCGGATCATTATCTTTTTAAACTACGGGATTTTAATTATGGCAAGGATGCCATTATAATAATGACCGAAAAAGATGCGGTAAAATGTGTAGGTTTTGTTGATGCCCGGCTTTGGTGCTTAAGAACTAAAACAGAGTTAGACAACAATTTTTTAAATGCCATATTGAATCAAGTTACTGCAATAGATGAAAATCTAAAATCTTCTTCAAACTAGTTTTTATATCAATATGTGGTTTCCAATCAAGTTGCTGTTCAGCTCGCTTAATCGATGGCATACGACGCTCCACATCTTGATAACCTTTTCCATAATAATTATCTGAATTTATTGTTTGTAATTGGGCTTGTTCTGCATAATTTGCATAAAGCGGATAAGTTTTAATTAATTCTAATAATAATTCAGCTAATTCACGAATAGAAATATCGTTAGCTGGATTTCCTATATTAAAAATAGCTTGCTCAGCACATCCGTTTTCATTCGCAATTATTTTTAGTAAACAAGTGATTCCATCATCGATATCAATAAAGCTACGCCGTTGTTGCCCGCCATTCACCAATTGTATCGCTTCGCCACGTAAGATATTTCCGATAAATTGACTCACTACCCGCGAACTTCCTCGCCTAGGATTATGTGGATCATCCAGTTTAGGCCCTAACCAATTAAACGGCCTAAACAGCGTATAAAGTAATTCTTTTTTCAAGCCATAAGCATGAATCACTCTATCTAACAGTTGTTTACTACAGGAATATATCCAACGAGGTTTATTGATGGGGCCTAATACAAAATTACTGCTCTCTTCATCAAACGCTTCATCCGTGCACATACCATAGACTTCAGAAGTAGAAGGAAAAACAAGTCTTTTTTTGTGTTTAACACACAGACGAATAATTTTTAAATTGGCTTCAAAATCAAGCTCAAAAATACCTAAAGGATTGTTTACATAACTTGCCGGTGTTGCGATAGCCACTAAAGGTAACACAACATCACATTCTTGAATCTGTTTTTCTATCCATCGCATTTCCTGATTCATATCACCTTTTTTAAAAAGGAGACGCGGATGTTCAAGAAAATCACTGATTTTGTTTTCAGTTAAATCCAAACCTATTAATTGCCAATCGGTTTTTGCTAAACAATGTTCCAGTAGGCTACTGCCGATAAAGCCATTGATGCCTAACACTAATACTTTTAAACTCATAATTTACTACTTAAACTCGTTATATTTTTAAAAATGCAAATAAAGTTGGAATCTAAAAAATTATTACTCTTCATTTGTATCATCAATAATTTTTCTAATGACGTAGCGGGGACGATGGCGCACTTCTTGATAGATACGCCCAATATATTCACCCATAATACCTAAACCCATCAACATTATTCCCATTAAGAAAAAAACTATTGCAAATAACGTAAACAGACCTTCCACTTCGGGCCCGATAATTATCCGTCGTAAAAGCAAATAGACAACAAAGAAACTGCTTAAGATTGAAATAAACAATCCTAGCATAGTAAAAATCTGTAAAGGTAATAAAGTAAAACTAGTCATCCAATCAAAATTCAAACGTAGCAAACGATAAAGATTATATTTGGATTGACCTCCTTTACGTGCATCATGCCCAACTTCAATTTCGGTGGGTGATATCGAAAGCCTATAAGCTTGTGCTGGAATAAATAAAGAGGTTTCCTTGCTGGCTACCATTAAGTCGACAAGTGATCGCCGATAAGCTCTTAACATACAGCCTTGATCGCTCAAACGAATTTTAGTCATCTTATAGCGCAGCCAATTATTTAGTATTGATGCATAACGTCGGAAAAAAGTATCTTGGCGATTTTTTCGTATGCCTCCGACATAATCATGACCTTCTTCAATGCATTTTACCAAATGCGAAATTTCCTCTGGAGGATTTTGCAGATCGGCATCTAAAGTAATAATAATTTCTCCTCTGACGCGTTCCAAACCAGCCATCAATGCCATATGCTGGCCAAAATTACCATTAAAATGAACTATGCGAATCTGCTCTGGTCGTCTTTTTTGCAATTCATTCAGTCGTTCATAAGAATCATCCTGACTACCATCATTAACTAAAATAATCTCATAAGGTTTATCTAATTTATCTAAGCTTACAGTTAAGCGTTGGTAAAGCTGTTCCAAATTTTCAGATTCATTGTAAACAGGTATAACCACACTGATGTAGGGCTTGTTCATTTCTTTAGTCCTCTTTTATCATTACTCTTCGCATTTGAATTTTTGTTGCCAAAAATCCCATTGCTGTGAGTATACTTTTTTTCTCTAGCGTGATTGCTTAGTAAAACATCTAAAGGCGTCTTTGCAAGCAAATAAATTAAATATTTTTTTTGTTTAATAATTTGTTGATAGGCTTCTTTGCTAGTTATCATATAAACCTGCTGCGAACTTTTCCACATCGGCCAGAAATTAGCATCATGTAGCATCCAACGCCTAGTATCTTGATGTTGCATACCAAAAGTTAGTTCGCCACCAATATTAACTGTATATACCCGCTGCTTTAAATAAAAAGGCAAATCTTGATAATAATCATAGTATGCCACTATTTTATCGCCTGGTTTTAATAAAGGCTTAAGAACAAACACTAAAGGCTTGATGGAACGTGTATCCAGTTGAGGAATACCCACAGAAACAATCAGAAAGCTAATAACACTTCCTATTGCTAAGCTTGCAAAAGCTATTTTGAATTTTTTCAGAAGAGTAAAGCAACTCGCGACAACGCTAGTTAAAAGGAAAAAACTATACCCTACTATCAAAAAAAATCTCGCTGCCTGCGATAGGGTAATAGTCGCATCATTTGCTAAATATAATATTCCTATCCCCCCTAACCCCAACCATACCAAAGGTACCGCTATATACCCCCATTTAATGTCCTTGTTTTGTAGCCAGTGTGTAGAAAGATAATGGCCGGTTAATAAAGCCAAAGCAGGAAAAATCGGTAAAATATACGGGATTAACTTGGAATGTGAAAAGGAAAAGAAAATAAAAATCAACCCCACCCAGAGTAAAAGAAAAATATAATTATTTTTTTCTTTAAATTGTTGCCAATTCCTTGGGAAGTGGTTCACTATGGCTTGAGGTAAAAAACATATCCAAGGTAAAAACCCGGCAATAAAAATTGGAATAAAAAACCAATCGGGCTGATATCGTTGCGCAATTAAAGTGGAATAGCGCAAAAATTGTTGATCAATAAAATAGAACTGAAAAAACTCAGGATTCCTAGATTGAACTAAAATATGCCATGGCAGAACTATTAGTAAAAAAAGTAAAATCCCAGTAGCAAGATAACATTGTTTCAGCAAACGCCATTGATTGGTCAACAATATCCATATCCCAATAATCATCATTGGAAATACTATGCCGATAAGCCCTTTTGTGAGCACTGCAAGGCCCGCAAACATGTAGGCACTATAAAATAAAAACCGCCGCTGCAAACTTGGTGACTGATTGGCTGCAACCAAAAAAGCTAATAAACTTCCAGATAAACACATCGACAAGGTCATATCGAGTGTTACCATGCGGGCTAATGCAAAATAGAGAAGACTGGAAGCAAGAATAATGGCACTTAATAGTCCAGCGCGTCTTTCAAAAAGAATTCGACCCGATGCGTAAACTAATAAGCAGCCTAATAATGCTACGATAGCGTTAGGTAACCGAACCGTCCATTCACTGATAGACGGCAAATATTGATGGCCTTTTGACTCATTCAATGTCTGCTTTGATTGGGTAATCCATGGGTTAAAAACTTTAATCGCACCGGCTTGTAGCCAGTAAAATAAGGGCGGCTTTTCAAAATATTTAATCCCATTCAAATGCGGGGTAACAAAATCATGGAGAACCAACATTTCTCGTGGAATTTCAGCATACCTGCCTTCATCAGGCACGCTAAGCGGTCGAGTTCCTAAAAATAAACCGAATGTTAAAGCAATACCTAATGTTAGTAAGATTAAATCAAAGTACCAGCTTCCTTTACTGGACTTAGTTTGAATGATCGACATTTTTTACCACTGCCTATTTTGGATAGGGGTTGAGAAAATAGTGTATTAACATAATAATAGGGCAAATTTATAACGTTTCTAGAGAGGAAATGCAATGCAAAAACAAAATATAGCGGTGATTTTATCAGGCTGCGGCGCCCTAGATGGGAGTGAAATTCATGAATCTGCACTGACTTTATTAGCTTTAGACCGCGCTGAATTAGCTTATCAATGTCTGGCTCCTAATATACCTCAAACCCGCGTAGTCAATATGGCCGATGGTGAAACTCAGGAACATGCGAAAAGAAATATACTTGAAGAATCCGCCCGTATTGCACGTGGAAAAATTAAAGACATTGCCTCAGCTAATGCCGGAGACTACACCGCAATGATCTTTCCGGGAGGGTTCGGCGCCGCATTAAATTTGTGTAATTTTGGTTTAAATAAAGAAAATTACTCCATACAAGCAGATGTTTTCAAATTTGCTAAAGCCATGGTAGAAGCAAAAAAGCCCGCCGGCTTTATTTGTATTGCTCCGGTTTTAGCACCTAAACTTTATCCCGCTGGCATCAAAATAACCATAGGCGATGATAAAGCCACTGCAGCGATTTTAGAAAAATTAGGTGCTCAGCATATTCCATGCACCGCCATAGATTGTGTCGTGGATAAAACCCATAAATTAGTTAGCACGCCGGCCTATATGTTGGCTCGTTCAATTAAAGAAGTTGCGATGGGTATTGAATGCTTAGTAAAAGAAATATCCTTATTGCTGAATACCTAACTGCACTTTGTATGAACCAATCGCTTAGACCAATACGCAGCTTTGTACATCGCCAAAAAAAATTGAGCACGCGTCAGCAGCTAGCTCTTTCAACTTTATTCGATCAAAAGCCATTATCAACCACCATAAATTTTAAGAATTTATTCGAACGGGAAGCGCGCGTTATATTAGAAATAGGTTTTGGCATGGGTGATAGTTTATTGCAACAAGCGCAACTACATCCTGAGAATAATTATTTAGGGATAGAAGTCCACCGTCCTGGAATCGCACTGATCTTAACGCAAATCGAAAAATTTAAACTGAACAATCTTAAAGTTATTTATGCAGATGCCACTGAAGTTTTAACACACTCTATCCCTAAACATAGCTTAGATTTAGTGCAAATTTTTTTCCCCGATCCTTGGCCTAAAACTCGACATCATAAACGAAGGTTGGTGCAAGCAAAATTTATCGACTTATTACATGAAAAACTTAAATTAAATGGAAAATTACATCTTGCCACGGATTGGGGAGATTACGCTCAACATATGTTAAAAATTTTGGAAAATGCACCAAAATGGCAAAACACGGTAGAGAAAAATCAGTTTACACCCAGGCCATCATCTAGACCGATGACGAAATTTGAAAAACGCGGCCAACAATTAGGTCATGCTATATGGGATCTGGTTTTTCTTACCGTTTAATAGACCACTTGCATAACCTGCGGGCTAAGCTTGATTTCATTGTTAAACGCTAGTCTACGGTCCTCATTTACTCATGTAAACTCCGGTCCTCGACTATCGATTGCCTCGAACTCAAGCACATCACTGGGTTACACAAGAGGTCTAATCTTTTATTATGATTAATCATTCATAAACATGGCAAGTAAATTATTATAAAAACGTTTACCAAACTCTGTCGTTTCCATAGCAAATTCATCATAGGTGAGCAAACCTTGTTGCTGCGCTTTGTGTAATATAGGCTGGATACTTGAAAAAGATAATCCTGTTCGCTGCTGAAACAATTCGGCCGGAATCTTTTGATGAAGTCTTAGGGCATTTAGCATAAATTCAAAAGTTAATTCTTCAGCTAAAATAAATTTTTCTTCCACTAAAAAATGATTCTGTGGGGCTAAATAAGTTTTTGGATTTTTTTGTTTCCAAGCACGTCTAATGGTCTTTTTTTGGTTATCGGTCAGTTTACTATGCGCACCAGCACCGATACCTATGTAATCACCAAACTGCCAATAATTACGATTATGTTTGCATGCGTACCCGTCTTTACTAAAAGCAGAAATCTCATAGTGCTTATAAGCTTTTTGTCGAAAAATTTCTTCACCGCGTTCTTGTAATTCACCCATAGTTTCTTCTAAGGGTAATTGCGGTGGTCTTTGGTAAAACTCCGTATTCGGCTCAATAGTCAGTTGATACCAAGAAATATGCGTGGGTTCCAACGAAAAAGCAATTTGCAAATCTTGTAGACCTTCGATAATACTTTGCTGTGGCAAACCATGCATGAGATCGAGATTAATATTTGTAAACCCAGCGGTTTTAGCTGCCGATACCGCTTTTATTGCTTCATCTCCATCATGGATACGGCCAAGGATCTTTAGTTTTTCAGTTGAAAAACTCTGAATACCTATTGAAAGTCGATTAATCCCTGCTTCACGATAACCATAGAAACGCTGATATTCTACTGTTCCTGGATTTGCTTCTAAGGTAATTTCGATAGTATCAGAAAATTCTAAACGTTTAGCTAATTCTACTAACAAATAGTTAAGTATGTCGGGTGAAAATAAACTAGGAGTACCTCCACCCATAAAAATACTGGTGATCGGCCGAGCGGGTAACCTCTCAAGATCGCGCTCTAAATCTAGAAGTAATGCGTTAATATAATTTTTTTCTGGTAATTCTGATAGCAAAGTATGCGAATTAAAATCACAATATGGGCACTTGCGTATACACCAAGGAAAATGGATATACAAAGACAAAGGAGGGAGTGCTAGCATAGCATTAGCTATTTGATTTATTTAATTGTGTTTCGCAATAACCAAAAAATCGCAGATCCTTAATTCGCTGGGGATATAAAATACCATTGAGATGATCGACTTCATGTTGCACGACACGGGCATGAAAACCTTGAGCAATCCGAGTAAAATATTCCCCTTTTTCATTAAAGCCTGTATATTTTATATGCGTAGATCGAGGTACTAAACCCATCAATCCAGGAACACTTAAACAAGCTTCCCATCCATCCTCAATCTCATCTGATAAAAATTCAATCTGAGGATTAATAAGCACTGTGAAAGGGATAGGCGCATCATTTGGATAACGCTCACACTGTTCAAAACCAAAAATAATCACACGCAGATTACAGCCAATTTGCGGTGCGGCTATCCCAACTCCATCTTCTTGCTGCATGGTATCTTTCATATCCTCAATAAGATTGTAAAGCTCTTTAGAGGAAAAATTTTCCACGGGTAAAGATATTTCTGATAAAGAATGTTCACCCATTTTTTTGACTTGTACAATTGACATTGTTTTTTGAATTATTAATTAAATATGTGAATAATATAAATTTGTCTTGTATAGAAATTGGATCATTCCATTTTTTTCATAACGTATGAAAATATTGTTTAACTGGTCTAGCATACGCTTATAATTTGCATCCTCAGCTCCAGGGATAAATGACATAGATAGCAACCTACCCTTGAATCCTTCCCAATCAAATTGTTGAACATTACTAAATGAAGCTGTTTTTATAGTCTGTTCATTAAAAAAACTGTTCATTGCGACTTTATCTAATTTTTTGGCATTCGAATGAGCATAATCTTCACCATATTCTAGCAATAAGCTTTCATAATCGCATATCAGCGGAGAATTGGTATCTCGAACATTCCAAACCAAAACAACCCAAGCTTTGGGCTTGGCAATACGTTTAAATTCTCGTTTAGTTTTTTCCACATCAAACCAATGAAAAGCGGTGCCTGCTGTTATAAAATCCATACTAGCATTCTCTAAATGCGTAGCTTCAGCGGTGCCGGAAATTGAATGAAACTGAGAATATTGTGCCAAATAAGCCTCACCAGCCTCTGTCATCGCTTGATTAGGTTCAACGCCATATACGGTATTCCCAACATCAAGAAATAATTTAGCAAGCAATCCTGTGCCAGAACCTATATCGGCAATGACACTTTTTTTGCTTAAACCACATTCGTTAATCAGACAATCTAATAATTCTTTCGGATAAGAAGGTCGATATTTAAGATAATACTGTACCGTTTTAGTAAAAGGCTCGATAAATTTGTCGGCCATTACCCCTCCGAAATTGCTTTATTGGCTAATTATACCATTGGCAAGCTTAATTTTTGCTTTAATTGATAAAACTCTGCCCAAGGGTCATGTTTGAGCTTAGCTAATCGCTGAGGTAAATTTTTCACTGTGTAGGTATCAGATTTAACTCGTGTGTTTAACTCATCCCATGACAAAGGAGTTGCTACGGCTGCGTTTTCTCTGATACGCGTTGAATAAGGGGCAATACTGCTAGCCCCGCGTTGATTTCGCAAATAATCCACAAAAATCTTTCCCTGACGCTTGGTTTTGCTCATATTCGCAACGATGAGAAGTGGGTCCTGTATAGATAAATATTTTACAAACGTATGTGTAAATATTTTTACTTTATCCCAACTATAAAGCCTTTTTATAGGCACTACGACATGTAATCCTTTGCTGCCGGTTGTTTTAACAAAACTTTTCAAGTTAAGCTTCCACAAATGATCTTTGACAAAAAAAGCGGCTTCGATAACCCTTTTCCATTCCACATACAATCCTGGATCAAGATCGAAGGTAATAAAATCAGGCTGTTCTATCTTATCAATTTGACTAGCCCAGGGGTGAATTTCTAAAACCCCTAATTGAATTAAAGCTATTAAACCAGATGTGTCTTTGATATAAAGATACGGTTCAGGTTTATCCGTTTTATCGGGCAAAGTTATAGCATACAAATTTTCTGTTGCCGTTGTTAAATGCCTTTGATAAAAACATTTTTTCTTTTGACCGTTGGGGCAACGTAGCAACGTTAATGGGCGCTTCAAAATATAAGGTAATATCCATTTTGCAATCGTCTTATAGTAATTGGCCAAATCCAATTTAGTGATATTCACTGCGGGATATAATAATTTATCTGGGTGAGATAAATGAAAGGTGGCTAAATTTTTGCTATTTTTGTTAGATAATTTTTCTCCATTTAATTTATGCATTTTTTAGACTACTCCTTAATAATTTCGCTCGGGCATTTATCATTACGTATCCCCTTAAAACTAGGGTGTCGTAGTACGCCTGCCCGTGTCCATTCAGTAAATTCCACTTCAACGATAATTTTCGGAATAGTCCAGGACACCTGACCTATTGCGCTAGGTATATTTTTAAATGGAACTTTGTTCGTTTTATATTTGTTAAGCAGTTTGCTAATGCTTTTTAACGAATTTTCATTAAATCCAGTTCCAACTTTGCCACAATAAAGTAATTGATTACTGTTGCCATGCACGGCTAATATTAAGGAAGCAAAATAATGTCGATTTCCCTTTCCTGGTGTAAATCCTGCGACTAAAAATTCTTGTCGCTTGCTACATTTAATCTTAAGCCAATTTCGATTCCTACCTGATACATAAGGGCTAAATTTATTTTTCGATACGATGCCTTCCAATCCTTTTTTACAGGCTTTTTTAAAAAAAATGTCACCGTCATTACCGTCGATATGGCTACTAAATACTAGTTTATTGTTATTTAATGGAATTAGTTTTCTTAATAAATATTTACGATCTTTTAAAGCACAGCGACTCAAATCCTTGCCTTGGTTATATATTAAATCAAAAATAACATAAGTTAATGCTGATTTTTCTTTACGGTTAATGGAATTGCTTAATAATTGAAAATCAGATCTATTTTTTTTATTTAAAGCTATGACTTCTCCATCTAGAATAGCCGATTTTAGATTTAATTTTTGAATTTCCAGCTGTAATTCCTTAAATTTCTCTGTCCAATCCTTTTGATTTCGAGTCAGAAATTTTATTTTTTTATCCTTAATAAAGCAAAGCAGACGATAACCATCAAATTTTATCTCATGTATCCAATCATTTCCGATAGGCGGTTTTTCGACCAAAGTCGCTAATTCGGGTTGCATCGAATTAAGCATAGGTTTTTTTCTAGCTTTACTTAGATTAGTTTTTTTTGAAATTTTAATATTTTTAGGTTTATCTGATATATCGGCTTGGAATTTTTTTGCTATTCCTTGCAAGGAGCGTTTACCAATCACACTATTAGGTTTTGCTTGTGTAATAGCATATTGCTTTTCGGATCGCGCAAATTTATCTTTTACCTTAATCAATAACCAATTTTTAGGATTATTTTTAATTCTCACTAAATTCCAAGCGCCTTTTAATTTTTTTCCTTTTAGAATAAAACTTAGATGTCCCTTTTTATACGCAAAATTAGCATCAGCAGTTTCACAAACCCAGCTACCAACATCCCAAAGCATCACTGTGCCACCACCATACTCACCTTTAGGAATTATTCCTTCAAATTTAGCATACTCGATAGGATGATCTTCGACATGTACTGCTAGACGCTTAATAGAATTATCTAAACTTGGTCCTTTAGGTATAGCCCAACTTTTTAAAACACCATTTAACTCCAAACGTAGATCATAATGCAAATGACTGGCTGCATGTTTTTGAATAACATAAATTAATTGTTTATTTTTCTTTATGCTGCCATAGGGTTCAGAACTATGCTTAAAATCCCTTTTTTTACGATATTTTTGTAAAGACATAGCAACTACCCACGTTTTTTCGATGCTTTCTGCTTATTTTTTTCTAAGCTTTTCTTCAATAAATCTACAAAATCAATGACATTACTTTTTTTAAGATTGGTTTTAATTTTCTTGGCAGAAACTTTTTTATGGTGAATTTTAGCTTCCACCCATTTAGCTAAGCTTTCTCTGAATACATCGTGATAGTCTTTAGGATTCCATTTGGTAGTCATACCATTAACTAGTTGTTTAGCGATCTCGATTTCTTTGGCCGAAATTTTATAGGCCTTTAGATTAGCTGAAGGAAAGTCAAAATCGGATTCTTTTCTAAGCTCTTGGTGATATCTAAGCAGGTTAAGCACCAGCGCATTTTCATAAGGCATTAGTGCGGCTAAATACTCACGCGTATGAATAATAACTTTAGAAATCCCAACCTTTTTAGTATCTTTTAAGATTTCACGCAATAAAACGTACGCTTTTTCACCTTTCTTATCAGGAACTAAATAATAGGGCTTTTCAAAATCCATGGTATTGATACTATTTTTATTAACAAAAGTAACAATATCAATGGTCTTAGAATGTTCGCCAGAAATAGCCTTAATATCAGACTGTTTTAACACCAAATAATTGTTATCATCGTATTCGTAGCCCTTAGCAATATCAGTCCAAGGCACTTCTTCACCGGTATGCTCATTGATACGCATATAGCGAATTCTAGCTTTATCACGACCATCGATTAATTTAAATTGTATATCAAATTTTTTTTCGGCTGGGTATAAAATAACAGGTATATTCACTAAACCAAACGTAATATATCCTTTCCAAATAGGCCTTGCCATTTAAGCCTTCCTTTATTTAAAGTTAAAAATCATTTTACATTATATATCTAGCACATATTTATTGATCCTGAGCTTTATTTGCCTATTTTTTGAACATAATTAATTTATTGAATTGAATACTAAAATTAATTCAACAAAATTTATAAGAAAGAAACATTAATATATTTCTGTGATTATCGTAATAAATATAATGAATTTATTGTTTTCTTAGCGAAAAAAATTTTAATAAAATTAAACTATTTTTGATAAAAACAAAAAGGAGAATTAGCCATGCTGAACGTGAAGGAATTAAAAAAGAAATTTAAACAAACATGAATTTCTTCTAAAGTGGGGTTTTATGGTGCGCCCGGAGAGATTCGAACTCCCGACCACCAAGTTCGTAGCCTGGTACTCTATCCAGCTGAGCTACGGGCGCGTGTTCCCAAAGAGCTCGGCATTCTAACAGTTTATCCTGCATCCAGCTAGCCTTCGCTTAAAAAGTATAATGCCACTTAGCATGATAAATGATGCTTAATATGTATGATAATTCTAAGTAAAAATCGAAACAAAAAAATTTATGTTAATCAATCATCTCGATTTACCTAGCTCAGCTCCCGATGACTGGATTCCTTATCTTGAAAAGACCAAAGATGCTTGCGAACCCAGAGAGACATTGAAAATAGGTTTAGGATATTTAAAAAAACAGAATGTGATCGGTTTAGCAGTAGACCTGGGCGCTGAAACAGGAAGGGACACGCTTTATTTATTAAAAAATCATTGGCGGGTTCTTGCCGTTGACTATTCGCAGCAAGCAATTGCTATTTTGCTAAGTCGGGTTAATAAGCAAAAATTAGCTAAGCCGATGGTCCAAATCGTTGACATCAGTCAAGCGACACTTCCAAAAAGCATCGATTTGCTCAATGCATCTTATAGCTTACCCTTCATCAAACCAGCAAATTTTCCAGATGTTTGGCAAAACCTAGTAAAACGAATACGACCCGGAAGATGGTTTACAGGCAGCTTCTTTGGTCCCAAAGATGATTATGCTCATGCTAAAAATATAACTATCCTTAATAAATCACAAATTCACAATTTGTTTACAGGATTCGAAATTTTATACATTCATGAGAACAAAGAATATGTGGTTGACTCAACCGGTGTTAAAAAGCAATGGGATATCTGGAATGTGGTCGCAGTGAAAAAAACCAAGTCGAATTAATTGGATAGATTTGTTAAAAACCACAGCAAAAAATAAACAAATCAGCTTTTTAACTAAGCCAATCAATCCTAAATAAACAGGACATGGCGGAGAGAGAGGGATTCGAACCCTCGATGGTTTTTACGCCATACTCCCTTAGCAGGGGAGCGCCTTCAGCCTCTCGGCCACCTCTCCGACGCAGAGGCTGGCGAGTATAGCACTACCTTAAGCTTTATAAAATAGTTGCTTAAACTTCGTTGTCTTCCAAGTCCTCTTCGTCAGAATGTCCTTCCTGTTTTTGTTTCTCTTGTTGAATTCGCTGATAAATTTCTTCTCGATGAACAGAAACTTCTTTAGGTGCGTTAATACCTAATCTTACTTGATGTCCTTTAATGCCCAGTACAGTCACTGTAACATCGTCACCAATAATAAGTGTTTCTGCAATACGCCGTGTCAAAATAAGCATCTTTATGATTCTCCTTTAGTTGACTCATTAATCGACCATATGCAACACCTAATCAATTTCTATTTATTAACAAAAAAAGATATAAAAATTCACATACAGACATTTTGCGAAATTAGTCTACTAACAAAACCTTAAGGAAAACTTAATACTATTTAAAAGTACGTAAAATTCCGTAAAAAAGAGCTAGCGGAGCTAATTATTCTTCGCCTAAGCCAAAAGCATGATGCAAAATCTGAACGCCTCGCACTATTTGAGCATCACTGACCATCAGAGAGACCCTCAACGCCGAGGATAAAGTTAAAATAACATTGATACCCGCCGATTCCATTGCTTGAAACAAGGTATGAATGATACCTGGATGAGAATGCAAACCTGTCCCAACCACAGAAAGCTTTGCTAGCTTATTATCACCAACAATAGATAGCGCGAATTTTTCCTTTACTAAGGTTTGGAGTAATTGTTCTGCTTGATGGTAATCTGCCCTTGCTAAAGTAAATGTTATATCCATTTTTTTAGGAGAGATTTGTTGTTGGGTTAACATATCAATTTCAATACGCGCATCATTCAGCAAGGAAAAAAAGTGTGGCATAGCTTCTTTTTCAGCTGTTAACCCATGGATGGTCAATTTTGCTTCATGATGGCTAGCAGTCACACCCGTGATCTTTGCCCCTTCTACCGCCGATTCTTCTTGGTCGGCTTGGATTAAGGTTCCTCGACCGCTTTTAGAGCTTGATAAAACGCGTAAAGGAATACGATATTTACTCGCCAGCTCAACAGCTCGATGTTGTACAACTTTCGCCCCGGCACGAGCGAATTCCGTCATTTCGATGAAACCAATTTGATCTAAGCGCTTAGCGTTGGGAACAAGATGAGGATCGGCAGTGTATATACCATCCACATCGGTATAAATTTGGCATTCATCGGCTTTTAAAATGGCGGCTAAAGCGGCTGCCGTCGTATCCGAGCCACCCCTTCCTAAAGTAGTCATATCCCCTGAATCTGAGATTCCTTGGAAACCAGCCACGATAGGCACTCGACCTGCACCAATATCATTCCGTAAAACTTCTTCTTTGATACTTAAGATGCGCGCCTTTTTATGATGGCTATCCGTGTAAATGGGAACATGAAAACTGTTATAAGATCGAGCCGGACACCCTTGCGCCAGTAAAGCCATTGCCAATAAGGCAGTAGCCGCCTGCTCTCCAGTTGCTAACAGCAAATCATACTCCCTAGAATCAGGTTCTTCGTTCAATATTTTAGCTAAGGAAATCAAACGATTAGTTTCACCTTCCATCGCTGAAACAACGACCACTAATTGATGCCCTTGTGCGCGGGTTTCAATAATTTTATTTGCAACTTGTTGAATTTTATCGATACTTCCAACTGAGCTGCCGCCAAATTTTTGTACAATTAAAGCCATTGTAATGATCTATTGATTAATTATTCAATTCTAAGCATAGTTGCCATTTAAGCGGGTCTCAACCCAATGTTTTACATTTTTTAAAGCCGCATCTAAGGCTTCAGGTTTATCGCCACCTGCTTGAGCAAAATCCGGCCGCCCACCGCCACTACCTCCAATCGCTACAGCAATATCATTGGCTAATTCACCCGCCTTTATTTTTTCGGTCAGATCCTTGGTGACTCCAACCACTAATTGGACGCGCTGTAGTTCGATACTCGCCAAAACGACCACTGCAGATTTTAATTTATTTTTAAGTTGGTCTAGTAAATGACGTAACGCTGCTACGTCAATCCCATTAATTTCACTAACTAATAATTTAATCCCTTGTATTTCGATCGCTTGAGACATGAGTTCTTCCCCCATCATAGCGACTATGGATTGCTGTAAAGCTGTGATTTGTTTTTGCAGGGACTGTTTAGCTTCCATATCCAAACGCGCTTTTTCTAATAAATTATCTTTAGAGCTTTTGAAAAGCTTAGCAAGTTGATCTGTTTGCTCTTCTAAGGCAGCAATCCAATCTAAGGCGTATTGTCCAGTCACGGCTTGTATACGACGTATGCCTGCTGAAATACCTATTTCAGCCGTTATTTTAAATAAACCAATATCACCGGTACGTGCAACGTGTGTACCTCCACATAATTCCTTAGAATAAGCGCCCATCGTCAATACGCGTACCTTGTCTGCATATTTTTCCCCAAACATCGCTATCGCACCTGCATTCTTCGCATCTTCAGTCGACATCACTTCAGTAACAACAGGCACATTAGCTCGAATTTGTTGGTTCACGCGATCTTCAATTAACTTTAGTTGCTCTATATTTAATGGGTTGGGATGTGAAAAATCGAAACGTAAACGTTCTGGCTCTACCAAAGAACCTTTCTGCATTACATGCTCTCCCAACGCTTCTCGTAATGCAGCATGCAATAGATGGGTTGCGGAATGATTTAAAGTAACCGCACGACGCTTTTCAGCATCGACTTCTGCCTTCAATTTATCACCCTTTTTTAAATGTCCTTTTATTAACTTACCTTTATGAAGAATTAATGCTCCCTCTTTAAATGTTTCAGTGACTAAAAAGCGACTGCTTGCATTAACTAAATACCCACTATCACCTACTTGCCCACCACTCTCTGCATAGAAGGGAGTCTTAGCCAAGATAACAAAACCTTCTTCGTCTACAGATAACTCCTCTATAGAATGTTTACCATCAAATAAATCTACAATAGCAACAGGCGTTTGTTTTAATATTTTATACCCGACAAATTCAGTCACCTTATTTTCAGTTAACGACAAACCCGATGCGGAAGTAAATCGACTGGCCGATTTAGATTGAGTTCTTTGACGTTCCATTTCCTTCTCAAAACCTGCCATATCTATGCTTAAACCATGTTCCCTCGCCACGTCAGCGGTAAGATCAACGGGAAATCCATAAGTATCATATAAACGAAAAAGTACCGCTCCTGGAAATTGTTTTTCACCTTGTAGCTTAGTTAATTCTTGTTCAAAAAGTTTAAGGCCCTGCGTCAAGGTCCGAGCAAATTGCTGCTCTTCTTGAAGCAAGATTTTCTCAATGGGTTTTTGTTTTTTTGCTAATTCCGGATAAGCTTGCGACATTTGCACCGCTAAGGGTTTAACCAGTCGATAAAAAAATGGTCTGTCTAAGCCTATTTTATGACCATGCCGAATAGCTCGGCGAATAATTCGACGTAAGACATAAGAACGGCCTTCATTGCCAGGATGCACACCATCGCTGATTAAGAAAGCACAAGCACGAATATGATCGGCAATGACGCGTAAAGAAGTATTGGTAAAATCAGTTATTGATGCTTCCTTAGCAACTGCCTTAATTAAAGGTTGAAACAGATCGGTATCATAATTATTCGTTACTCCCTGCATGACCGCAGCGAGCCGCTCTAAACCCATACCTGTGTCTACTGAGGGCTTTGGTAAAGGCGTGAGCTCTCCGCCTGTAGAACGCTGAAATTGCATAAAGACTAGATTCCAGATCTCAACGTATCTATCCCCATCCGCGGTGGACGTGCCAGGGGGCCCTCCAGATATGCTGGGCCCATGGTCATAGAAAATCTCAGAACATGGCCCACAAGGGCCAGTATCACCCATAGCCCAAAAATTATCCTGTTTACCGCAACGTGAAAAACGCTTGGGGTCGACCTTAATCTCATTTAACCAAATTCCTGCTGCTTCATCGTCCTCGGTGAATACTGTAACCCATAGTTTTTCTGCTGGAAGATTTAACTCCTCGGTCAAAAACTTCCAACTATAGTGGATAGCCTCGCGCTTAAAATAATCACCAAAACTGAAATTTCCTAACATCTCGAAAAAAGTATGATGCCTAGCGGTATAACCTACATTTTCAAGGTCATTATGTTTACCCCCGGCACGCATACATCGCTGTATACTCGCTGCCCGGGAATAAGGCCTTGTTTCTAGACCTAAAAAAACATCCTTAAAAGGCACCATACCGGCATTAGTAAAGAGTAAACTTGGGTCATGTGCTGGAATCAAGGAAGCGGAGGGAACAATAGTATGACCCTGACTTTTAAAATAGTTAAGAAATAGTTCGCGTAGCGCATTGCTATTCATGTCGGAGCTCTTCAATGCAAAAGCGATGAGTATCACGGCAAGTGATTTTTCTGTCAATAAATTAAGAGTAACTTAACCAACTTATCAGCAGTTTAAGTCGACAAATCCCTATTATTAAAAATCTCCATGGGCAGATGAAAGTACTTCAAGATGCTCGTCACATCCTAAAGTGCCGCGAGTATATTCGAATTTAGGGGGCAATTTATGGTATAATTTCCGTTTTTAACCCTTATTACGTATGTCGATTAAAAATGAGATTTTGGCGGGAAAAAACCCATCCATAACGGAGTGTGAGCCTATCGTCCCACACACGGAAAGCTCGCTTGAGCCAGAACTAGGCCTTAAGGATAATGCTAGCCAACAGGGTGGACTAGGTATGCCGAAGTATGACTCTTCAAACATAAAAGTCTTAAAAGGTCTGGATGCAGTCCGTAAACGTCCTGGTATGTATATCGGTGATACAGATGATGGGACCGGTCTGCACCATATGGTCTTTGAAGTCGTGGACAACTCCATAGACGAATCCTTAGCAGGCTATTGCACTCAGATTGACATTACGCTGCATAGCGATGACTCAGTCACCGTTAAAGATAATGGCCGTGGTATTCCGGTTGATATCCATAGTGAAGAAGGCCGATCGGCTGCCGAAGTCATCATGACCGTCTTACATGCTGGCGGTAAATTTGACAGCAACTCCTATAAAGTCTCAGGCGGCTTGCATGGTGTAGGTGTTTCCGTGGTTAACGCCTTATCAGAAAAATTACAGCTCACTATCCGACGTAATAATAAAGTCTATGAGCAAACCTATTTGCTAGGAGAGCCCACAGCACCGCTACAAGCCACTGGAGAAACGCAGGAAAGAGGGACTGAAATTCGCTTTTACCCCAGCAAACTCATTTTTCAACATAACAACGAATTCCATTACGATATCCTCTTAAAGCGCTTGCGTGAGTTATCCTTTTTAAATTCCGGTGTAGCGATTAATCTTATCGATGAAAGGAGCAACGAAGAAACTCAACTTAAATATGTGGGCGGAATTAAAGCTTTTGTCGAATACCTCAATCAAAACAAAACTTTAATTCACAAGCAGCCATTTTATTTTACCGCTGAACGCGATGAAATCACTGTCGAAGTGGCTTTGCAGTGGAATGATAGCTTTCAAGAAAATATCTTATGTTTTACCAATAATATTTCTCAGCGTGATGGAGGAACCCATCTAGCTGGTTTTCGTGGTGCCTTAACTCGAACATTAAACACCTATATCGATCGTGAAGCGACTAGCAAAAAGTTAAAAATCGCCACCACCGGCGATGACACACGTGAAGGCCTAACCGCCGTTTTATCGGTCAAAGTTCCTGATCCTAAATTCTCCTCACAAACCAAAGATAAATTGGTCTCTTCCGAAGTTAAAGGAATTGTTGAAGCCCTAACCTCAGAAAAGCTCGAAGAATTTTTATTAGAAACACCACACGATGCGCGCGCCATCATGATGAAGATCATTGATGCGGCACGGGCACGTGAAGCAGCGCGCAAAGCACGTGAAATGACACGGCGCAAAACTGCATTAGATATTGCTGATTTACCTGGAAAATTAGCAGATTGCCAAGAAACTGATCCTGCGCTTTGTGAACTATTTATTGTCGAAGGAGATTCAGCAGGTGGTTCCGCTAAACAAGGCCGCAATCGACGTTATCAAGCTATTTTACCTCTTACAGGTAAAATCCTTAACGTAGAAAAAGCCCGCTTTGACAAGATGTTATCTTCAGAAGCAGTTGGAACATTAATCACTGCGTTGGGTTGTGGTATAGGTAAAGAAGAATACAATCCAGATAAGCTTCGTTACCATCGTATTATCATCATGACCGATGCGGATGTCGATGGGTCGCATATTCGTACTTTATTACTGACATTTTTCTATAGACAAATGCCAGAATTGCTGCAACGCGGCACTATTTATATTGCTCAACCCCCTTTATATAAAATTAAAAAAGGCAAGCAAGAACAATACTTAAAAGACGATGCGGCGCTACAAGCTTATCTTACACAAACCGCATTGCATGATGCAGCGCTCTATCCACATACTGAAGGCTTTTCTATTCAAGGTATTGGTTTAGAAAAATTAGTCATGGATTACCGCAAGGCACAAATGATGATTCAACATTTGTCGCGACGCTATCCAATGGAGGCTTTGCAAGCCATTTTTGATCTTCCTCCTTTATCTCCTGAGGAATTAACTGATTCTGCTAAGATGCTCGAATGGACAAAAAACTGGCAAAATCAATTGCAACAGACTACCAATAATGAAGCTATTCGTTACCAAGTCTCTATTTATGAAAATACTGAACGACATGTATTTTTACCTGAGATAACCATCGGTACCCATGGTTTAGAAACAACCTATAAAATCTCTTACGAATTCTTTAAGACCCTTGAATATCAGTGTTTATTCGATATGACCAAGCAGCTGCATGGCTTGATTGGGCCGGGTGCTTATGTGCAGCGAGATACCAAAAAACAAGCAGTGAAAAATTTTAAAGAAGTCTATGAATGGTTATTAGCTGAAGCGCGTCGAGGACAAGCTATCCAACGCTATAAAGGTTTAGGAGAAATGAATCCTGATCAATTATGGGAAACAACCATGGATCCAAATAGCCGACGTTTATTACGCGTCACAGTTGAAGATGCTATCGCAACGGATCAAATCTTTACTACCTTAATGGGTGATCAAGTTGAACCTCGTCGTGATTTCATTCAACAGAATGCACTAGAAGTTGATAATTTAGATATATAAAACCCAGCATACTCACAGCAATTGGATTTGCGAAAAGTATCCTGGAAATAAAAGTAAAGTTGATAATTATGCGCCTAGGATCCAAAAAATATGGATAGCTTTAAACCTTGGAAAACTTTAAAGAAAAATTCCGTCGTTGATATAATTGCTCCGGCCAGTGGTGTTGCTGACAGAAAAACTATTATAGAAAAATTAAAGTCTTTATTAGAAAGTTGGCAATTAATACCCAGAATTTCTTCTGATATATTTGGACCTGATTTACTGTGCGCCAACAGTGATGAAAAACGCTTTCAACAGCTAAAAGACGCTTTATTCAATGACTCCCAAGCTATTTGGTGTCTACGTGGCGGCTATGGCTGCACACGTTTGATACCTTCCTTACTAAAATTAACTTCTCCAGAAAAATGTAAATTGTTTATTGGTTTCAGCGATATCACTGCTTTACATTTATTCCTGCAGCAAAAATGGCATTGGCAAACACTGCATGGTCCTACATTAAATCAAGTGACTGGTCACTTAATTGATCAAGAAAATATTGCTGAATTAAAAGAAATTATTTTTGGTCAGTTACAGCAATTAAATTATTCATTAAGCCCTTACCATAAACCCATTAATTTCTCGGATTTAATACTAGCCCCATTAACCGGCGGCAGCCTTAGCTTGGTACAAACCAGCCTCGGCACAGCTTGGCAAGTCGAAACTAAAGATAAAATTTTATTTTTGGAAGATGTCAATGAAGTGGCTTATCGTATCGACCGTATGTTACAGCACTTACAACAATCAGGAATATTAACGCATGTAAAAGCCATCTTATTTGGTGATTTCACTTTTTCTGCAAAGATAGAAGAGGAAAAAAAGATTCAAGCGGTATTAGAACGATTTGCCAAGGAACAAAATTTTCCGGTATTCCGTTGTCCTGATGTTGGTCATGGAAAAAAGAATCGTTGTTTACCTTTTGGAACTCCCGCACAATTAGACTTAAATAAAAATCAACTCACGATTAAAATAACAGGTTAACTTTTCTATGCTCAATTCCTTCGGTAATGCCGGTACATTTCTTATCCAATCCATTTTTGATCTGTATATTTTTATTTTACTGCTACGGATTGTTTTACAATGGGTGAATACCGATAGTCATAATCCTTTGTTTGTATTCGTAGCAAAATTAACTAATCCTCCGCTACGCCCTATTTGTCGCATCATTCCCAGTCTACATGGTATCGATTTGGCCGCTATTATATTGTTACTAGGCTTGGAAATGATCAAAATTGCATTTTTAGTCTGGTTGCAAATTAATGCCACTCCGCATTTAATCGGATTAGTTGTACTTGCCTTCGCTGAACTCCTAAATCAACTCATTAATATTTTCTTCTATGCCGTTATCGCTTTAACTGTGCTAAGTTGGATAAGTCCTTTAGCCCATGGTCCACTGGTAGAAATATTAGTTCGTATCAGTGAACCCTTAATTAAACCCATCCGCGGCATCTTACCGATTATTTCAGGATTTGATTTCTCGCCGCTAATTCTGATCGTCGGCTTAAAATTATTAACTATTTTATTAGTACAACCGCTGGCCCAAATCGGCGCAAGCTTGGCTTTAGGTCATTTAACTAGTTAAAATCTAATAGTTTTGCTGTTTTTTGTCATCCAGCTAGCGCCTTACATACACTCAAAAAAATCAAGTTTATCCCTGATCAAAATTATCAATGAGTTTCATCAGAATTAGGCTTAATAGTTCTTTAATCTTTGCTCGATAGAATAATCTAAGGATTTGACTTAAACCAATGGAGAAATCAATCAAACAATAAATATGTAGATGTATGCCTACTTCAATTCCACTACCACCTCCTTTTCAGAATTTTTTTAAGAAAAAAAAACGACCGCCCAACTTAAATCTTACATCAGGAAATAGATTATCTACTTCATCGGTTAGTTCTGCAGACACACTTTCACCATTTACCTCGACACAAAATTGCACCACACCTGAGATAATAGATTTTCTGAGCACATTAAGAATAGATGAGATTGAAAACGTAATAACTTATAATAATGGAGATTTTATAAAAAATGGTCAGAATGGAGTTGTTAAGACAGTTAACTTGTCTGCTCAAGGTAGAACTCGCAAACTTGTTAAAAAACAAGGAAGCTTCAGCGTGGAACATGAAAATAAGATGACTGAAGCTTTACAACAGGTTGTTACCAGTAATTTTCCATTTGATCTTTTTGCATTACCCGTTGCTCAAGGTTCAGTTGGAACGACTAATATCTTATATACCTGTT
This sequence comes from Rickettsiella endosymbiont of Aleochara curtula, assembly GCF_964030935.1. Lineage (NCBI taxonomy): Bacteria > Pseudomonadati > Pseudomonadota > Gammaproteobacteria > Legionellales > Coxiellaceae > Rickettsiella > Rickettsiella endosymbiont of Aleochara curtula. Next base: position 1,357,241 of record NZ_OZ034990.1, on the reverse strand, counting down.
ATCAAGAAATTGGCGATCTACAAACTCATGTAAATTATATTTATAACCAATATAATTCCAATCCTAGCGCTGTATTAAGTTATCTGTTTCAAGGATTTCAGCAACTTATAGAAGCAATTAATGCCTTAGATAGTTCTGAATTTAAAGACAAGAATAAACAAATTCATCATGGAATGATCCATAATGATATAAAACCAAGCAATATATTTCTTAAAATTAATGGTGACTTTATTTTAGGTGATTTTGGTTGTGCCTATTTTAAAAATGAAGCCGCACCTCAAATTAGTACATTTCTGTTTTCCGCTCCTGAGTTATTTATAAATAAAGATTTTTGTACAAAAAGTTTAAATAATCTTAATACAGATATATGGTCCTTAGGTGCAAACTTATGGTATTTAATAACTAATCAGTTATCGAGTCCCACTCCACCCAAGCCACTTAGTGACCTAGAAAAAATACTATTCTATAAAGGTTGGGCTGAAAATTATCCGACACAATGGCAGGCATTAACTGAAGATTGTTTAGATTTAACCGGCGAGCATTTGGTTAGACAGATTAAGGATACGATCGATAGTGACCTTGAAAATCTCCAAAAAAATTTGGATAGCGGGCAAAATACAGAACAAAAGAAGAAAATATTAAAAAAACTTGCATTACTTATGCAAGCACCTGAATCAGAACGACCTAAGGCCCTGGAGTTAAAAGAATTAATGGTTAGATTGGAAGACCATTTTGTTATTTATGGAGAGGCTGAGGAGTTTGCCGCTCAATTACTAGAACGCAAAAAAGATGAAAATCTAGTTTATCAAGAATTTCGAAATAGCAACAGATCGTCTTTTTCAAGATAAGAAATGTCGTTTATGTTTGCGTCGGTTTATATACACTTGTCGTAGAGAGATAGCCGCTAATACAATAAAAATTATTAATGTCCAGCCTGGCATACTTAAATTTAAAAAACGCCAGGTTGAGCTGCCACAATTGCTGGTCCCTTGAAAGAACAATTCCATAATTTTATGAAAATAGATAGAAGTGCTGTACTGCGCTATCGCCGCTTGACAACTGATTAACTGATCCGAAGGAAAATGCTCTAACCATAATTGACGACTCGCCACTACCGCACCGGCTGCCGCAAATAAAAAAGTTATAGTATGCAAAAAGCAGCGCGTTGCTGTTTCAAAATTAAACAACGCGCCCATTAAAAATAACAATCCTAACAAGGTAATGATAAACCGCTGTATGATACAAAGCGGACAAGGAATGATCCCAACTCTATATTGCAAATAGACCGCAACCGCTAACACTAAGGCGCAAAGAAAAAATGTGAATAAATCGATCCAGCGCGTAACGGGTAAATGCATATTCGGATCCCTACCGTTAGATTAAGGCTTGCTGTAAACTACTATACATTAACTAGTAAACTACACAAAGCTACACGTGATGAACAATTTATTGTTTCTATCGTATTTTAACTTGTTTTCCTATAGGAAATTATTTATGAGTCCTGTCAGTTAAAGGCTCGTTAAGCTTTATATACTCACAGCAATTAGATTTTAGGAATTTTAGTATGGCACAAAATGTAACACAAAAATTAATTAGCTCGCATAAGGTTGCAGGTGAAATGCAAGCAGGCGATGAAATTGGCCTGAAAATTGATCAAACCTTATGCCAAGATGCTACAGGCACGATGGTAATGCTGGAATGTGAAGCGATGGAATTGAATCAGACTAAAGCGGAAGTCTCAGTACAGTACATTGACCATAACCTATTACAAACAGATTTTAAAAATGCAGATGACCATTTATTTTTACTCAGTGCTTGTAAAAAATTTGGTCTATATTACAGTGGCCCGGGCAATGGTGTCAGTCATCCTGTACATATGGAACGTTTTGGAAAACCGGGAAAAACCTTATTGGGTTCAGATAGTCATACCTGTGCTGCGGGATCGATGGGCATGTTAGCCATTGGCGCAGGTGGATTAGAAGTTGCCATGGCTATTGCTGGTCATCCCTTTCATGTCACCATGCCGAAAGTCTGGGGTGTAAAATTAACTAATGCTTTGCCGGACTGGGTAAGCGCAAAAGATATTATTTTAGAATTATTACGTCGTCATAATGTTGATGGTGGAATTGGTAAAGTTATTGAATATTATGGACCGGGACTGCAACATTTGTCTGCGATGGATCGTCATGTCATTGCTAACATGGGTGCAGAACTGGGAGCAACTACCAGTGTATTTCCTTCCGATGAGATGACACGAGAATTCTTGAAATCACAACAGCGCGAAGCTGACTGGCAAGAGATTATTGCCGACCAAAATGCCCGTTACGATGAACATGACGAAATCGATCTTTCCAAGCTCGAACCTTTAATTGCCTTACCTTCTAGCCCAGGAAAAGTAGTTCCTGTCCAAGAAGTTGTTGGACGACCCATTTATCAAGCCATGATCGGTTCATCGGCCAATCCTGGCCTACGAGATTTCGCTGTTGCGGCAGAAATTGTCGCTGGAAAACAAATAGCTCCTGGTGTTTCATTTGATATAAACCCCACCTCACGCCAAATTTTAGAAAATATGGTGGAATTAGGAGTTTTAGAAAAATTAATTCGCGCGGGCGGTCGTATTCATCAAGCAGGATGTAATGGTTGTATTGGCATGGGTCAAGCGCCCGCCTCTGGAAAAATAAGTTTACGTACCGTACCAAGAAATTTTCCAGGTCGATCCGGAACCAAAGATGACCAAGTCTATCTCTGTAGCCCTGAAATTGCTGCGGCCTCGGCTTTAACGGGTGTTATCACCGATCCTCGCTCTCTCAAGGATAAAGTTTATCCACGCTTTAAAGAGCCACAAAAAATTATTATTAATACCACCATGTTGGTGCCACCCGCTGCAAACCCTGGTGAAGTAACATTAGCTAAAGGCCCTAACATACAACCCTTACCTATTATCCCGGCTTTAGCCGATAGTATTGAAGGCCCGGTTTTGATTAAAGTCGGTGATGACATTTCTACTGACACCATTTTGCCTGCAGGGGCAAAAATACTGCCTTTTCGCAGCAATATTGCTGGAATCAGCCAATTTGTTTTTGATCAAATTGATCCCTCCTATCCAAAACGCGCTTTAGAATATCAAAAAACCGGATCTATTATTGTTGGCGGTGAAAACTATGGCCAAGGTTCGAGTCGGGAACATGCTGCCATTGCGCCTCGTTATTTAGGTGTGCAAGCAGTGCTAGTGAAACAATTTGCACGCATTCATAGACAAAATTTAGTTAACTTTGGCATTTTACCTTTGGTTTTCACTAAACCTGCCGATTACGATACCATTGACCAAGATGATGTTTTATTAATTAAAGATATTCGTGAAACTATTCAAAAATCCGAGCAACTGACCGTTCATAATAAAACTAAAAATAAAGATTACATCGTTAAGTATCCTCTAAGTTCACGAGAACTAAAAGTATTGTTAGCGGGTGGCCTCATTAATTGGATAAAAAAATAAACGTTTTACTGGAAATAATCTTTAAAAAGTGTTTTCGGTGATTTTTTTTCATACAAAATATGATACACGCCTTCACAAAACGGCGCTTTAACACCATATTTTTTTATTAAAAAGAAAATATTTTTTGCAGTATCATAACCTTCTGTGGTGCCAATTGACTTTTTAGTTTCCTCTAAGCTTTGTCCTTGTCCTAAAGCTAAACCTAAACGACGATTGCGAGACTGATTATCCGTACAGGTTAATACCAGATCTCCAAGACCTGATAGCCCCAAGAAAGTATCCTGTTTTGCGCCTAATGTTAAACCGAGTTCAATCATTTCGGATAATCCGGAAGTAATCACTGCAGCTTTTGCATTAGCACCAAAGCCTAAACCTTCAGTCATGCCAACAGCAATTGCCAGTACATTTTTTATAGCACCGCCAAGTTCCACGCCAATAATATCTTGCGTTATTTCCACACGAAAATATTTTGTCTGAAATCTTAATGAAAGATCATGCGCAAAATCATAATTTTCCGACGCAATGCAGACAGCTGTAGGCAAACCCATAGCAACTTCTTTAGCAAAACTAGGCCCTGATAGCACAGCCATTTCTCTATGTCCTAATGTATTTTTAACCACTTCATTCAATAATTGATGCTTTTCAGCATCTAAGCCTTTACTTGCCCAAAGCAAGCGCTGGTTAGCCTGTAAAAAAGGCTGCATCTTTTTTAATGTTGTTTGAAAAGCGGCGCTTGGTACAACAATTAAAATATCCCGTGTTTCTGAAAGAACCGTTTGATAATCATCCGAACAAATGATATTAGAAGGGAAAACAATACCCGGCAGATAGCGCTCATTGGTTTTTTTAGTATTTATTTCGGTAACTTGTTGCTTTTCATAAGCCCATAAATGCACTTTTTGATGCTGACGAGCTAAATGAATAGCTAGAGCACTTCCCCAGGCCCCTGCGCCAATAATAGAGATAGGTAAATGAATATCAGGTAATTTTTCAGACATTGGATTTTCCATTATTAAGCTTCGTATATGGATTTAAGTTTATCATAGATGGTTTTAACTATTATCTAAAATCAACAAAAAGTTATTAAAAAGCGCCCGTATAATTTACTTATTGAAGTTTTGCGTTCACTGTTAAATTAAAAAGACATAATCGAAGTTAGGTTGAACTATTAAGACTAGCCAACCTGATAAGGCTAAATAAGGACCGAAAGCGATAGCTTTACGCAAGTTTTGTTTATTGAATAGATATAACCCTATACCAACGATAGACCCTACACCAGCGGCTATAAACAGGATATAAGGTAAGGCTTTTATGCCTAACCAAGCACCTAATAAAGCAAAGCATTTAAAATCTCCTTCTCCCATAGGCTCAACTTTAGCAAAAAAATGATAGCATTTGGCAAGTATATACAGAAAGAGATAAGCAAAACACGCACCCAAAATAGCGGCTTCTGGAGAAACAAAAGTCTGTGGTACGCTAAAAATTAAACCGCACCACAGTAAAGGAAAAGTGATCATATCCGGTAATAGCTTATGTTCAAAATCAATAAACGCTAAAATTATTAAACCCCAGGTTAAAATTAAGCCTGCAAAGGCTTGTAAACTTATTCCAAATTTGTCAATAACGATAAGCGAGCTTATTAACGTTAAAATTTCTATGAGAGGATAAACAAAAGAAATTCTTTCTTGGCAATAGGCACATCTTCTTTTTAAAAAAAAATAACTTAACAAGGGGATTTTTTGTAAAATAGTTAAATATTCATGACAATATGGACAATGCGAAAAAGGTAAAAATATATTAAAAGTTTTTTCATTGGTCTGAAGCGAGTCATCTGGGTTTAAAAGTTGCTGGGCATCTTTTCTCCATTGTTGCTGTAACATTAATGGTAAACGATATACCAATACCGTAAAGAAACTACCGAACAAAAGACTTAAAAAAACAAAACTAGCTATTAAAAAATATTGCATTTAAATAACACTTCCTAATTTAAATATAGGCAAATACATAGCGATAACCAAACCAGCTACCATTAAACCTAAAATAATAATTAATAGTGGCTCTAATAGTACCGATAGGTTGTCCGCAAAATAATTGATTTTTTCTTCGTAGAGATCAGCAGTATTGTTTAATATTTCGCTCAGACAATTAGCCATTTCTCCAATTTTAATAAGTTGCAATAAATCTAATGGCATGACTTTTTGCCGTGAAAAGGCTTGATAAAAACATTCACCGTCACGTATATGCTCACAGCTTACTAAAATAGCGGATTTATAAACAAAATTACTAGATATTTCAGCAATTAGCTGTAAAGCATCAACTAAAGGTAAACCTGCAGTTAGTGCGGTAGATAAGGCACGCGTAATACGAGCGATAATAATTTCAGAGATAATTTTATTAACAAAGGGTATTTTTAAATAAAGACTGTCGAGTTTATCATTTATAACAGAGTATTTTTTCTTTAAAAAAATAAAAATACTACTTGATATCAATAAAAGAAATCCGCAATAGCCACTAATAAATGCTACGTGTTTTGACAAAAAAATAACAATGCGCGTTATTAATGGCAATTGTGCGCCTACATCAGAAAAAAATTGTTCAAACTGCGGCACTACTCCCATCAATAGAGCCGTAAAAACCATAGTCGCTACTAGTAAAACTACCGCAGGATAGACTAACGCATGAATTATTTTGGCTTTTAATTTCATGCTTTTTTCTTGATATATTGCAATACGATCAAACATTAATCCCAAAGTAGCAGTTTTTTCTCCTAATGCAATTAGGCTGCAATGAAACTTATTGAAATAGGCTTTATTTTCTTGCAATGCTTCACTTAATGAAAATCCCTCTTCTAAAGCAGTGATTAATTTTCGTAAATATGCTTGTAGAAGGATATTGCAGATGCTAGTTTCTAATAATTGCAAGATTTGCAGCAATGGAACTCCTGCTCGCAGTAATCGTGCTATTTGACGAGTAAGAAGATAAATCTCTTGTATTTTCACGGGCTTAATAAATCGAATAATCCAACGAGTACGAATATAGCTTATAAAAATATTTTGACATTGCAACTCTAAACGCAGTTGATTCTTATCTCCAAAAAAAACTTTACCTTTACACGGTTTTCCTGTGCAAGTTACTCCTTTCCAGATATAGATTTTAACTATACTAAACATACATTTTAGTCTTTTATTACGCGCCTCATTTCTAATAAGCTTATCTCACCTTGTTTTAACTTTTCCAAAGCGGATAAATACAAAGTTTGCATCCCTTGTTTTTTTGCAAATTGATTAATTTCTAATGCGTTATTTTTCTGTAAAATTATTTTTTTAATGTCGTTAGTGAGTGTTAATACCTCAAAAATCCCAGTACGACCTTTATAACCATCTGTACATTGCAAACATCCCTTAGCAGTAAAAATTTTAATATCCGATGCAAGATTTAACTTTAACGAAATTTTTTTCGGCAATCTTTCTTCAATTTTACAATGCATGCATAAACGCCTGACTAAACGTTGTGCAATAATTAACTGTACTGAAGCTGCAATATTGTAATTAGGAATATTCATATTCTCTAAGCGAATCAGACTATCTGCAGCACTGTTAGTATGTAACGTTGATAAAACCAGGTGGCCTGTTTGAGCAGCCTTTATTCCTATTTCAGCCGTTTCCTGATCGCGCATCTCTCCTACCATAATAATGTCAGGATCTTGGCGTAAAAAAGCTCTTAACACGCAAGCAAAATTTAAACCTACGGCAGGATTTACATTAACTTGATTTATTCCCGATAAAATAATTTCTATAGGATTTTCGACCGTTGAGATATTAATCGTGGTTTTTTTTAAGAAACTTAAAGCGGTATAGAGTGTGATAGTTTTCCCGCTACCGGTAGGTCCTGTGACTAAAATCATACCATGGGGACTTGCTAAAGCTTTGATAAATTCCTTTTTTTGATTTTGGTTCATTCCCAATTTATCTACTTCTAATAACATTTTATTATTATCCAAAATTCTAATGACTAATTTTTCACCATGAATAGTTGGACAAGTACTCAATCGACAATCTACATTTCGACCGTTAATATCTTTTAATTGAAAACGCCCATCTTGCGGAATTCTTCGCTCGGCAATATCTAATTGCGCCATAATCTTTAAACGTGTGATAATTCGTGAAATTAAATCTTTAGGCAAAACAACCATTGAATATAATAATCCATCGATCCGAAAACGTATTTGCAATCGATTTTCATAAGGTTCTATATGAACATCAGATGAATTACGGTTAATAGCGTCAATCAAAAATTTATTGACATAATTTATAATAGTTAAATCGTCATTGCTGGAATTATTTAACGCTGCATCTAGATTATTTTCGTCTTTTTCGCGAGTTATTTGGTAACGGCTTAAACCAACTGCACTATTAATACCCGATTTTATTAAACCAGTGTCTTTTATTTTTTTTAATAGTTCTTGCAATTGTTTTTCGTCTGCAAGCTTATATTCCAGCAATAACCCGGTGGAAAATCGTATTTCGTCGAAAACTAATTGCTCAGTGGGATCAGCTATAGCTACGGTCAATTTTTTTTCATCATATGATATGGGTAATATTTTATATTTTAGTAATAAATTTTTATCTAATATACTAATTGGTATTTGCATTAAATCGATATTATCTAAGTCAATGTATGTCAGAAAAAACTCTGCGGCTAAAAGACGGGCTAAGTAGGAAGAATCTACCTTTTGTGTTTGGATTAAATAAGTTATAAAAGAAGTTTGCTGTTGTTTAGCATAAGCTATCATTTCATCAACAAATTCTTTTTTTAATCCGCAATCAAATATTAAATGCTGTAAAAAATTATTGATGGAAAAGTTTTCCATTTTTTTATATCCCTGGATTCGACCTTTACCAGTATAACGCAAATTACAAATAAAATGTATTGACACATTATTTTTTTAATGTTTATATTGATATTACTGAGTTAATGAATACCTTGCTGGTATAAGTTCTAGGGGTTAAGAATAGAAATATTTAAAAACAATAATAATTTCTATTTTTAGAACTTACTTATTTTCTTATAGGTAATGCTTAGGAATAAATTAAATGCAGAACTTATACTCACAGCAATTGGATGTTTGGCAGGGCGCCGCACGAATGAAACAACCGGAGTGTATTCATGATACATGAGGATTGCGAGTTGAGCGGCAACAGACAAAAGTTCAAGTGCGACGAGTATATATTATTGCTTTGATATATTCTTTCTAGTCTTACGCTGTTGGAAAGCATGGAAATCCAGCAAGGTTTCTTAAATTATCAGGACCTAATAGACCACTTGCATAACCCAGTGATGGGTTTGAGTTTGAGGCAGAGATAGTCAAGGGCCGGAGTTTACATGAGTAAATGAGGACCGTAGACTAGCGTCTAACAATGAAATCAAGTCTATCACGCAGGTTATGCAAGTGGTCTATACTTATGGGCGGATTAAACCAATCTATCATTCATATTTGGCATACTAGTCTTGAAGTCCATGCAAAAAAATATGAACTTTTTAAAAACTGGCTCTCACCTGAAGAAAAAATACGTGCTGAAAAGTTAGCTCTTCCTTATCAGCTAGACTTTATTATCTCCAGAGCTGTATTACGCGATTTATTGGCCTATTATTCTGAGCAATACCCGCAAAAGTTACAATTTAGGTATACAGATTCTGGTAAGCCTTTATTAATAAATTCTAAGCACCTCATAGAGTTTAATCTCTCCCACTCAAAAAATATTCTGGCTTATATTTTTACTATCAACACACCCGTAGGTATTGATATTGAATTTATAAATCCAAGAATACATCTTGACAAAATTGCTTATCGTTTTCTTCCTGCTTACGAATATGATCGATTGCAATTACTACACGGTATAAAGAAATTAGAGACATTTTTTAATGCTTGGGTAAGAAATGAGGCTTTAATTAAGGCAAAGGGACATACCTTGCAAACTCATCCCTATTCTAGGCATAAACTTTCCTTAGATCCTCAAGCAAATAATTTAGAATATAAAAAAGAAGAAATAAATCCTTTCTATGCTATTTCCAATTTATCTCTTTACCCAAATTTTGCAACTGCTATTGCTGTAAAAGACACTGAAAAGCCTATCCTTATAAAAAAATACACTAAAAGCATGTTTGGATTAAATAACCAAAAATAATGCCTAATATTTATCAAAACTCCATTAGCATAAAACGCACTACACCACATGTCGTATCATCAGCTTGCATTTCTGTCAAAGGATAATGCTGGTTTAGCGCCTTCAGATAGCGACGATTTCCATCGATAACGAGTTGCCTAAAGAGTAAGGTATTTCCAGGGTCTTGCTTTATTTTAGCTAAAATAAAAGCTGCATTATGTGCGACACAATCAGTATCTAATACAATAATACAGTTTTTAGGAAAACTTGGCCCTTGTGCGGTTTCCATACAATCATTCTCTACACGCAGTGCAAAAGCATCCGAGCTAAGCGGAATGTTAGTGCTTAAATACTTAGAGTAGGTTTTTGGTGAAATTTTTATAAATTGCAGGAATCGTTCTTTTACCTCTTGGGGCGTCAATAAGGGAACTTGATAGTAAGGCTGACTATTTTCATACTGATAAGCGCCTTCGGACTCTTCAGCTGCATGCTCATGATCGAGCCATCCATGAGGTTTATTAAAAACCTTCTCAATATGGCTAGCCAATCGATCGCCAATGTTTTTAATTGGGCTATTGCCTATTAAATGACTAATCTGGCTTTGTGACCTATCCAAATACTCAGATAAATCGGTAATCCCACCAACTGAGCGTGCTAATTTCCGTAAATTTTTCCGTCTAATATCTTTTATATTCATGCCATAGCTTTATTAAAGTTTTAGTGTTATGACCCATAGAGTAAACTTATACTTTGTTTAAAGTCCTATAAATGTCAAAAAAAGTAATATGTATGGTAATACATATTACCTTTTTAGATAAGTAGCGGCATAATTATTTTAATTTAACAACAAAATTACCTAGTTTTTTCTTAACTTTAAGCTTTTTTAGCGGTATATAATTTGGTAAACCTTTTTGATAGGGGGGATAAGCTTCACCCTGAATTAATGGGAGCAAATAATCCCGACAGCGCTGAGTAATATGAAAACCATCCTTGGTGATATAAGATCGAGGTAATTTTTTTTCCTGGTTAGCTACCGTAGATAATTTTGCTTCACCAATCGTCCATTGATAGCGCTTGCTTGCTGCTCTCACGATAGTAGGCATGACCGCATTTTTGCCTTTAAGAGCAAATTCAACGGCCACCTTGCCTAAGGCATAGGCCTGTTTAACATCAACTTCAGCAGCGATATGCCGTGCTGAACGTTGTAAATAATCAGGTAGCGCCCAATGATACTTATATCCTAATTTAGCTTTAACTAATTGCGCAATCACCGGAGCCGCACCACCTAACTGTTTATGTCCGAATGCATCGATAGTACCTGCTTCAGCTAAAAATTGTTGTTTGCTATCCCGAATCCCCTCTGCCAAAACAATAACGCAATAACCATATTTTTTTACGGTTTTATCCACTTGCTGCAAAAATAAAGCTTCATTAAAGATTATTTCAGGAAATAAAATAATATGTGGCGCATCTCCTTTTTTTTGCATAGCCAACCCACTTGCTGCCGCAATCCAACCGGTATGTCGGCCCATTACCTCCATGATGAACACTTTAGTCGAGGTTGCGCACATCGAAGCAACATCTAAACCTGCTTCTAATGTAGAAATAGCTATATACTTTGCAACAGAGCCAAAACCAGGACAATTATCAGTTACGGGGAGATCATTATCGACTGTTTTCGGGATACCTATGCAACTTAAAGGATAACCTAGTTTTTGGCTGAGCAAATAAATTTTATGCGCAGTATCTTGTGAATCCCCACCCCCATTATAAAAAAAATAACCGATATCATGCGCTTTAAAAACCTCCAGTAAACGTTCATATTCCGCACGATTTTCCTCTAAGCTTTTTAATTTATAACGACAAGAGCCAAATGCTCCTCCTGGCGTATAACGTAACCCAGCAATTGCTTTGCTGGTTTCTTTACTTGTATCAATTAAATCCTCAGTTAAAGCACCTATAATTCCATTACAGCCTGCATAAACCTTACCGATTTTGTTTTTATAGTGCCTAGCGGTTTCGATCACGCCACATGCGGTTGCATTAATAACTGCCGTTACGCCGCCTGATTGAGCATAAAACGCATTTTTCTTTGACATCCTGCGTATTCTCCAGGTAATTTAAAGTTAAATATACTCATAGCAATTGAATTTTTGAGAGTGACCCATGTTGTAAAGCAACCGAAGTGTATTAACATACCATGAGGATTGCTCTTGAGCGGCAACACACACAAAAATTCAAGTGCGAAGAATATAATACTTGAAACATTCACACTTTTTCTAGGCTAATATGCGACTTCATATTTTGGGCATCTGCGGGACATTCATGGCAGGCATTGCTTTAATAGCCAAGCAAAAAAACTTAGAAGTAACCGGCTCCGATGCGAATATCTATCCTCCGATGAGTATCCATTTAGCTGAGCATAAAATTCCGGTTTTTGAAGGCTATGATGAAAAAAATCTGTCTCCTCATCCCGACTTAGTCATCATGGGCAATACCATGACACGTGGAAACTCATGTGTTGAATATGTTTTAAATCAAAATATCCCTTATATTTCAGGGCCACAATGGCTAGCTGAAAATGTTTTAAGCAAATATCATGTTTTAGCAGTTTCAGGAACACATGGTAAAACCACGGTATCCGGCTTATTAAGTTGGATATTAGAATATGCTGGATTAAATCCTGGATTTTTAATTGGCGGTATTTCTAAAAATTTTGATAGCTCCGCTCGCTTAGGAAAAGATTTTTTTGTCATTGAAGCGGATGAATACGATACAGCATTTTTTGATAAGCGCTCGAAATTTATTCATTATCACCCTAAAACTTTGATTTTAAATAATCTTGAATTTGATCATATAGACATTTTCTCCAACTTAGATGCGATTAAAACTCAATTTTCTTATTTATTACGAACGGTACCTAGCCAGGGATTAATTGTTTGTCCAAAAACCGATGAAAATTTACAAAATGTCATATCACGTGGTTGTTGGTCGCCGATTGAGTACACAGGAAATGAAGGAAATAAAGATATAACTTGGCGAACCCAATTATTAAAAGCAGATGCTAGTCAATTTACTATCTATTATAAAAACAAAAAACAAGGTGATATAAATTGGTCGTTAATCGGGGATCATAATGCAGCAAATGCGGTTATTGCTGTAGCTGCTGCAAATCATATCGGTGTGAATCCAAGAGATGCAATTGCTGCATTGAATCAATTTCAAGGAATCAAACGCCGCTTAGAAATTTATAAGCAGGCCAATGGAATAACACTCTACGACGATTTTGCGCATCACCCAACTGCCATTGCCGCAACGCTTGCCGGTTTACGTAAAAAAATTGGAAATAAACGCATCCTAGTTATTTTAGAATCTGGTACGCACACGATGCGTTCTGGAATACATCGAGAAACGTTAGGTCCATCCTTACAGGATGCAGATAAAGTATGGCTAATGCGACCAAAGCAAGATTGGGGTGTAGAGCGCTTACTCGAAACAACCTCAACTCCTATTGTTATTTGCAACTCCATAGCGGATATCATCGAAAAAGTGGTTAGAGAAGCCAAAACTTCCGATCATATTGTGATTATGAGTAATAGCGCTTTTGATAACCTACATGAAAAATTGGCTCGGGCCTTAGATAATGAGTAACACCGCAACTCACTATCTCAAATCAGCTTTAACATTAGCAGAGATACGTCGGGGTTTTTGCGCACCAAATCCCTGCGTGGGTGCAGTATTAGTAAAAAATGCACAGCTCATCGCCAAAGGTTATCATCGGAAAAGTGGTTCGGCTCATGCTGAAGTAGATGCCATCAGTAAAGTTGATCCTTCTCTCCTCCAAGGCGCCACGTTGTATGTGACCTTACAACCTTGTTGTCATACTGCCAAAAAAACTCCTCCTTGCACTGATTTGATTATAAAAAGCGGCATCGTTAAAGTTGTTTATGGTTACCGAGATCCTAATCCTGCTGTAAACAACCACGCAGATAAAATACTACAAGATGCAGGGATAGAATGTATTCAACACCCTCTGCCTGCTATCGATAATTTTTATGCGAGTTATAGCTATTGGTGGAAACATAAAAGACCCTTTACTACGGCAAAATTGGCCATGAGTTTAGATGGAAAAATTGCCAGTCAACATGGAAAACCTATTCGATTAACGGGGGGTGAGGCACAACAATTTACGCATCAGCAACGTAAACAAAGTGATGCTATTTTAACTACAGCGAAAACAATTTGTTTGGACAATCCGTTATTAAATTGTCGTTTAGATGATGGAACATATAAAAAACCGCTTTATATTTTAGATACCCATCTCAGTCTACCGATTTCAGCAAAAATTTTTAATTCTACGGAATCTATTACTATTTTCCATGATGCCGATTTAAGCAAACAACAAAAACTACAACAACATGATATACGTTTCATCCCTATAAAAAGTGATAAAAAAGGCCTTGATTTACTTGCGATACTGAAGCAAATTGGCCAAGATGGAAAAATTGATTTGTGGATAGAAGCCGGAGGTGTTAATTTTCAAGCTTTCATCAAAGTCGGTCTATTGCAAAGAGCTTTTATCTATGTGGCACCATTATGGCTAGGAGAAAGTGCCCAAATAGCCTTTACTTCTCCAAACCCCTTAAAGGGGGCCATGCCGATTAATACCACTCATTTAGGTAGAGATACATGTTTTGAGTTTAAATGGAGGTAACAATAGGCGTATAATACTGTTCCAAACCAGCAATAATAAAACAGATGATAAAAACCTCTACATTCCCGAATATCGACCGTGCTTTACAAGACCTACGCCTCGGTAAAATGATCGTTTTATTCGATCATGAAAACCGAGAAAATGAAGGTGACTTAGTCCTTGCTGCTGATAAAGTGACACCCGAAGCTATTAATTTTATGGCCCAATATGGGCGTGGTTTAATCTGTTTAGCCCTAGTTGAAGAAGATATTAAGCGTTTGCAAATCCCTATGATGGTAGAGCACTCTACCAATCCTTTTAACACTGCCTTTACTGCGTCTATCGAGGCTGCAGCAGGTGTCACGACCGGCATCTCCGCCGCAGACCGTGCCCGTACCATTCAAGTAGCTATCAACCCCGAAAGCGGCCCTAGGGATATCGTCATGCCAGGCCACATTTTTCCTTTACGTGCCCGAAAAGGCGGTATTTTAGAGCGCATGGGACAAACAGAAGGTAGTACCGATTTAACCCGTTTAGCCGGCTTAAAATCTGCGGCGGTTATCTGTGAAATTATGAATCCTGATGGCAGCATGGCAAGATTCCCAGATTTGGAAAAATTCGCCAAGCAACATCAACTCAGTTTATTATCGATACGCGATTTAATTCAATACCGTCTTCAAACTGAATCTTTAGTCAAGGAAATTGCCTCTATTGGCTTGCCTACTGAAGATTATGGTGATTTGACAGTTAAATTGTTTGAAAGCTGCCTGGACAAGCATCATCATTTAGCACTCATTAAAGAAAAACCAGTAGTGTCCAATCAACCCACTTTAGTACGTATCCATTCAGAATGCTTTACTGGCGATCTTTTTGGCTCTGCCCGTTGTGATTGCGGTTGGCAATTACATGAATCTTTAGCACAAATTAGTCAACAAGGGGGTATATTACTTTATTTACGCCAAGAGGGTCGGGGTATCGGTTTATTGAATAAACTTAAGGCTTATGCCTTACAAGATCAGGGTCTTGATACTGTCGAAGCGAACCAAAAATTAGGTTTTGGCAGTGATGATCGAAATTATTGGATAGGCGCGCAAATGCTACAAAACCTTAAAATTTTGCAAGTAAAATTACTAACTAATAACCCACAAAAAATCATCGATTTAGAACAATATGGAATTGAAGTTGTTGAACGTATCCCTTTAATTGCGCAGCCTAATTCAACAAATCATACCTATTTAAAAACTAAACAAACCAAGCTCGGACATCTACTCAATTTATAAAAAAGGAGCATCCTATGCAAAAAATAAAAGAAATTATTGCTAAACCCTTACATTTCGATCAACCCACTGATGAATTTAATATCGCTATCGTAGTAAGTCGCTTCAATCAAAGTATTACCGAAGAATTACTGAATGGCGCCTTACAACGATTAACAGAATTGAATTTTCCTGAACAATACATCACTATTGTCAGAGTTCCTGGAGCAGTAGAAATCGGTCTTGCAGCTCAGCAAATAGCCATTTCTGACGAAAACTGTTTGGCTATCATCTGTCTAGGTGCCGTTATTCGTGGCGAAACCGATCACTATGACTATGTCTGTCAACAAGTGAGTTATGCTTGCCAGAAAGTTGCTTTGCAAGAATCTATACCGGTTATTTTTGGTGTGTTAACCACTGACAGTGAAGAACAAGCACTTGCTCGCATAGATGGAAAGCGCTGTCATAAAGGCCGTGATGCGGTGGATGCGGCGATGGAAATGATCTCGGTGCTAGAACAAATCGAAGCAGAATAATATACGCTTCGCACTTGAATACATGGGTGCCGCCTTAGCCAAACTTCGGCTCAGTCATTCAAGAGGTAAAAAATCGCCGTCGTGGCAAGCAAGTAGAATGAGTGTGGCTATCCATCGTATTTTCTGGATTGCCGCGCGCTAAGCGCTCGCAATGACGAGTAAATTACTTTAATACTTCATATCTTCAGGCACGAACGATACATCACGTCAATTAGAGGAAATATATTTTTCACGTCGAATAATATCCGTAGGAAAAGCATAACTTTTGACTAAAAGTGTAAAAACTTCATCTACCATATTGGGATTACCGCATAAATACACAATATCCTGTTTAGAATTCGGTTTAAGTTCACTAAATGCATTTAATACATAACCAGTATGCTCATAATTCGATGCCTCTTGCAATTTAACCCGACTATAATAAGCGTGAAATTCAAACCAAGCGTTCTTTTCTGCAAATGTAACAAACTCATCACGATACAATAAATCTTCCCGTTTACGCACACCAAATAATAAGATAACTTTAAAACAAGGACGCAATTTAAATCGATGTTCTAACTCAGCCAACATCGTTCGATAGGGAGTAACACCGGTGCCTGTTGCTACCAATATATAACGTTCTGGCATCTCATCACGCAAAACGAGTCGGCCAAAAGGGCCTGTGGCTGCGACTTTGTCTCCAGGTTTTAATGTGAACAAAAGCTCACTCGCAATCCCTGCTGGGACATACGAAGCTGCAAATTCAATTTTATTACTCGCTTGGTTTGATTTATTGGCGATACTATAGCTACGGCGTAGTACCTTTTCAGCGGTAGGTATATGCAAAGTAATAAATTGGCCTGGAATGAATTCAAAGCTCTCCCCCTCTTCATAGCGAAAAGTGAAATGCTTGACATCGGGAGCAATCTGCTCGCTGGTCTCGAGGATTAAATAAAATTCTTTTCGTGACATAATCCGCGTAGTCTAATCAGCTGAGCCGGTTTCGTCAAAATATTTTATGCTAAAACGAGCTTTGATATCCGCCAAAAAGCAAAATTAATCGCTAAACGTATTGTGGATACAGTTAAGAAGGTCCGGAACTTAAAGAACCAGGAGATTCTTCAAATTTATCTGAATTTAGCTTAGGCTCAACACCGATTGTTGAGTCATCCTTAAATTGTGTCTGATTCTTTATTAAATAATTAGCTTTAATATATTCAGTAATTTTTACTGCTAATAGTTCATGTAACCTTCTCGCTGGATGTAAGTCATCCCAAAAGATAGTATTTCTATTTAAGTAGTCTTTTTTAATAGCTCCTAATACTGAATTATTAATAGAAGTAAGTATAATTTCTTTATTAAATGATTTTTTATAGTGATCCACAACAGACTTAATAATATTAATAATCCAAAAATTGTGTATATCGTCCTTGTAAGCCAAGGTTATTATTTTACTTTCAGAAGGAAATTTTTTAATTTTTTCATTTAATTGATCTAAAGTCTCCTTTGAAAGATCAAATTTTTGTAACACAGGTTTAAAGTCATTTTTAATTAATTGGCCATCTTTTATGATATAACTAAAAAATCGATTGTCGGCCTTTTTGATAATAACTGCATTTCCAGCAGTGATATTTCCTAATGACAATAAGTCGCTTTCTTGACCTTCATTTTCAGGTAAATAGTAAACAGCGCAGCCAGCGGTAAAACCATGAGCTTCCGGATTTTGCAAAATTTCATCCAGTATAATTTCAATACCTATCATTTTTATATCGATATTTAATTTGGCTTGCTTTGTTACTTTATTAACAAATTGATCTAATATATTTCCATTTACTTCGTTTCTTATAATTTCTCCATCTTCAGAAAAAATTGCTTGTTGTGCTTTAGTGAGAGTAACATTTACTTCTTTTTTTAACTCGTTTTTAGATTTATTAATTATAAATTCTCCATTATTTTTAAAATAAATGGTCCGTTCTTTACCTTCACCGACAATTATAATAGCTTTTTCTACATTTTTTATAATTTCAGAGTCTAAATAATTTTTATCTTTAGATTGATAAATAGTGCAACAATCAAAATCTACATATTGATACTCATTAGCAAGCTCTTGCAATTTCAGATTATATTGTTTACATGCTTTTTGCATGGCATCCTTCTGCTTTTTAGATTTATTTGCAAAACGTGGTGTTTCGCTAATATCCGGTAAGCCAACCAATAACAGATGTTTTAAATACTTAGTGCCTGTTTTCCCATTCCTATTGGTCAAGATTCTTATGGTATTAATAATTCCTTGAACCGCCCTTGCAACTCCTTCTTCATCATAATATCCAAGCGTCACCAGATCATTAGCACCTGCAAAAATAATTCCTAGTGTTTTAGGGTCAAGTATGTTTTTGACTTTTTTTGCTTGTTTCTGAATATTCCCAAGAAAAAAACTTAAGATAAACCCTTTAATATGCTTAAAAAAACTCTTAATATTTCTATAGTCATACGTAGTAGCTCCTCCCTCTGCTACGTTTTTAAAATAGGTGGTTTTTTCTTGGGCTGACCATGTTGCTTTGTCTTTTAAAATATCATTAAAAACATTTCCAAACATATAGGCCCAAGTATGACCATTAGTAAAATTATCATAATCTGAATGATGCAAAGCCCATTTAAAAGGAAAGCAGCCGCATATATATTCATTATATTTTCTTTGTTCATCCGATAAACTATCTCCGATAAAAATACATCCGGTTATTTCAGCGAGAGCTCTTAGCAACGCATTTGACATACTTACTCTTATTATTATTTTAGGAAAGACTTTCTGATGAGAAATTATAATAAGAAGAGATTAAAGATTTATTAAATGATAAAAATTAATAGGCTAATTTTTCATAAAATAATTTTGAGCGATAGCTACATCTTGAGTAATTTGCTGCTTAAGCAACTCTAAGTTGTCGAATTTTTTTTCATCGCGTATTTTTTTTAAAAATTCAATTTCAATAAATCGCCCGTAGATATTTTGATCAAAATCAAATAAATGAACTTCTAATAAATTTTTTAAACCATTTACAGTAGGTCGTTTACCAATATTAGCAACTCCGGCTAATGGGGTTGATGCTAAACCATATACGTTGACAATAAATACGCCTTGTAAAGGTAGGGTCTGGCGATGTAATCCAATATTAACCGTAGGAAAACCGAGTAACCGTCCGCGTTGATCGCCATAGATAACACGGCCACTGAGTTTAAACGAGCGTCC
This sequence comes from Rickettsiella endosymbiont of Aleochara curtula, assembly GCF_964030935.1. Lineage (NCBI taxonomy): Bacteria > Pseudomonadati > Pseudomonadota > Gammaproteobacteria > Legionellales > Coxiellaceae > Rickettsiella > Rickettsiella endosymbiont of Aleochara curtula. The sequence goes on along the minus strand of NZ_OZ034990.1, from coordinate 1,337,873 downwards.
TAATAATAATGCTGCTAATTTAAAATCAGCTTGCTTTACAGCATTTCTTACTCTTGAGCTACCTATACGCTCATTTTCAAATAGTACGGTTGGTGTAGAAAAAACTTTAAACCCGTATTCCTGGCCTAATTTTTGCAAAAAAGAAAAATCCCCTTGGCGTCCCTTTCCAAAACGAAAATCGTCACCGATTATTAAACCTTTAATACTCAATTTATCGATCAAAATTTTTTTAACAAATTCTTCTGCGCTGCATTCCGCTAAACGTTTATTAAAACCTAAGCAAAGGACGCGATCGACAGCTAAAGTTTGTAATAATTTAAATTTTTCCCGCAACCGCATTAAGCGTGCTGGGGCTTGATCTCGATAAAAAAACTCTTGCGGATGAGGTTCAAACAATATTACGCAAGTAGGCAGATTAAGTCGTGTACCTAATTCGATTAAAGCTTGAATTACCGCTTGATGTCCTCGATGTAAGCCATCGAAATTACCAATAGTCGCGACACAAGCTTTATGTCTAGGTTTTATATTATGAATATTGCAAATAAGCTCTGTCATGACTGGGCTTTTAAATCATGGTAACGCAAACCAGTTATCCAGAGCGTAGCAATATAAATAATAATTGAAGTGATACCCAGCAAGAAAATATGTGAAAAACGTTGCTGCCAACCCCAATTTATCCAAACAGAGGTAGCGGCTGGCGCCCAGTACAAAAATAAACCCAATGCACTGTTAGCTAATAACAATTGTAATACAAACTTTAGCCATCCAGATTGCCATTGAAAAACTTGGCGCGCTTGCAAGCACCATAATAACAATCCCGCATTCAACCAAGCCGATAATGAACTTGCCAAAGCTAAACCTGCATGCTTGAGCGGGAAAATTAATAAGGCATTAAAAACCATATTCGCGACCAGGGCAATAATCCCTATTCTAACCGGTGTCCTTATATTTTGTTGTGCATAAAAAGCTGCTGCCAATACCTTAATCAACATAAATGCTTGTAAACCAACGGAGTAAGCTATCACACTACGTTGTGTCATAAAGACATCATGGATAGTAAATTTTCCATAATGAAAAAGCGTAACAATCAGCGGTCCCGATAAAATCAACATGGTTAATGAAGCAGGAATTCCGATCAATAAATTACAACGTAAGCCCCAATTTAATGTGCTAGCAAATAATTTTGGTGATTTTGCTGCATGCTGGCGAGAAAGATGCGGCAAAATGACCGTCATTAAAGCCACTCCAAACACGCCTAGTGGAAAATAAGCCAGTCTATCGGAGTAATAAAGCCAAGTGACGCTGCCTGCAACTAAAAAGGAAGCAAAAACGGTATTAAGCAATAAGCTGATTTGCCCGATTGAGGAACCAAACAAAGCCGGCAACATTAGCTTTAATACTTTTTCCACGCCAGGATCGCGCCATTTGAAACGCGGTCTTTGTAATAATTTTAGACGATGAAGAAAAGGTAATTGAAAGCCTAATTGTAAAAATCCAGCGAGCAATACACCCCATGCCTGGGCCTCTACCGGTACTTTAAAAAAACGCGTCACACCAAACGCAGTCATGATTAAAGAGATATTTAATAAGGCGGGTGTAAAAGCGGGCACCCAAAATTGTCCGTAACAATTTAAAGTCGCACCCACTAATGCGGTTAATGAGATCAACATCAAATATGGAAAGGTTATCCTTAACATCTCTGTTGCTAATTGAAAACGGTAAGGGTCTAAGCCTGGAGCAAATAAACTAACCAAGCCTTTACTTCCTAGAACACCTAGAATACAAATTCCCAGTAAAATTAAGCTTAATGTCCCAGCAATATGCGCCACAAATTGCTGCACTTGTTCCTGTGAGCGAGTTTGCTTATATTCAGATAAAGTGGGAATAAAAGCCGTAGAGAAAGATCCTTCGGCAAATAATCCACGCATGAAATTAGGAATTTTAAACGCAATATAAAAAGCATCGACTGCTGCTGTCGCGCCAAAAATTCTAGCAGCGACCATATCTCGAACAAAACCTAAAATCCGAGAAATCAAGGTCATCGACGCAACAACAGAGGTTGACTTAAAAAGTGCCTTACTCATCGGTTCTCTAACCACATTTCAACAATTAATTGAGCAGCAAGACTGTCGATAGATTTTTTTTTCAGGGCTTTATACCCACCCGCAGCAAAAAGCCGTGAGCGCGCCTCAACGGTTGTTAACCTTTCATCAATAGGAAAAACGGGCATTTGAAAACGATCTTTTAATTCCATTAAAAAATCTCGTGCTAAGTGGGTTATCGGTTGTTCTGATCCATCCATATTTAATGGGATGCCAACTACCAATACATCAGGTGACCAAACCTGTAACAACTGAGCAATTTCTTTCCAGGGGGGTTGACCATTTTTCACGTTTAAACTTGTCAATGGTTGAGCCAATGCAGGCGATGTTTGCCCTACCGCCACGCCAATATATTTCGAACCAAAATCAAATCCTACAACGGTCTTAATTTCAGGCATGGCCACCCATATATGCTAGTTTAGTGACATCTACGCCTAAATAGTTCATCGCTTTTACCCATCGTTGTTCGAAGGGAATATCAAACAATATATTAGGAGTCGCAGGCAAAGTTAACCAAAAATTATTAACAATTTCTTGTTCCATTTGACCAGCTATCCAGTTTGCATAGCCTAATGAGAAAATAAACTTATCAGGCCCCTGCTGCTTAGCAATCGCGAGTAAAATATCCTTAGAAGTAGTTACAGAAATTTCACTGTTCATTTTAAGACTAGATTGCCATTCACCCACAGGGGCATGTATCACAAAACCCCGCTCAGGATGTACGGGTCCCCCACATAATATTGGAAAATCTGCCCCTACAATGTTGTTTTCTGACTCCTCTGTCTTGGCATTGGTGATGTCTTGTAATATTTCGGAAAGATTAACTCGCAAGGATTGTAAGGGCTGATTAATAACAATACCCACTGCTCCCTTTTCTGTATGCTCACAAATATACACCACGGAGCGATTAAAATAAGCATCCGTTAAAACCGGCATAGCCACTAAAAAGTAATTTGTAAAATAATGTGTCGTTTGTATCATTAAACCCTTCTCGACTAAAATCTGCTCGTTAATCATAGCATCCGCTTTCATATCCAACCTAGTCTTTAAGTTAAAATGATAGCCTCCTTATTCCCACCCTTTAAGATCTGAGAAATATCTGTCCATCATGATACGATACTAAGCGTTATCACGTTAAGCAAAAATTTAGAATGAAAGAGGAACCTATGAACATCAAATTTCGCGTAGGCCATGGTTACGATGTCCATGCTTTTGAAAGAGGGGACCACATAACATTAGGAGGGGTCAACATTCCCTATCGAATGGGACTTAAAGCCCACTCAGATGGTGATGTCGCCATTCATGCTCTAGTGGATGCATTATTAGGAGCTTGTGCCTTGGGTGATATAGGTCACCATTTTCCTGATACTGATGAGCGATGGAAAAATAAAGCTAGTCGAGTGTTCCTACAAGCAACTGCCCAAATGTTGCACGAAAAAAATTGGTCTATTAATAATGTAGATATCACCATCATCGCAGAAGCACCCAAGCTTAAGGATTATTTAGCAGCAATGCGATTTAATTTAGCACAGGATATGAAAATCGATCTGGATCAGATCAATGTAAAAGCAACCACCACAGAAAAATTGGGTTTTATTGGCCGCCAAGAAGGGATCGCAGCAACCGCGATCGCTCTTCTTCAATACAGATAATTTTTTATGGTACCGAGAGTGGGACTCGAACCCACACGATGTCACCATCACCGGATTTTGAGTCCGGCGCGTCTACCAATTCCGCCATCCCGGCAACAGCCGCCCAAGTATAACAAAGTATTTTTTAGGATCAATCTTTATCATAAAGACCCCCTATAATTAATCAACAGGTCTTCGAAACCATCCCATATTAAACCTCGTGCTAAATGCAAAAAGATATGTATCTTGCTTAAAACTTAGCGTGAATGCTTCTCTAATAATTTAAAAATACTTTCTATCGATATCTATTATTAATCAAAATAATAAATAAGAGTGAAAATTTTATGGACTTGCAATCAAAATCTCGATCACTTATTGTTTTCTACTCAGACTAATATGCCGCATTATGGTATGCAGAATGACGTTAACTTGATCTTTTAAAAAAAGCTATCAACAATAAGGTCATGAGGAACATGATCTAAGAGGTAAATAATGTACAATAATGAAGCGATACTTTCACAGGATGTGCCACATTCTTTAACTACTAAAAAACAATTATTCCTCGCTTCTGTTATTTGCATACTTGCTGCGATGTTTTACATGTATGAGTATACTTTGCAAGTATCTCCTGCGGTTATGACTAACGAATTAATGCGCGACTTAGGTCTTAATGCGGCCAGTTTAGGCGCCATGGCAGCTTTTTACTACTATTCTTACACGCCCATGCAATTACCTGCCGGCCTGCTCTTCGATCGCTTTGGTCCGCGCCGTTTAATAACCTTAGCTATTTTAGTATGCGCTCTAGGAGCATTTTTTTTTGGCATTACACCCAACGCAGTAATGGCTTCGTTCGGCAGGTTCTTAATGGGCATAGGCTCTTCTTTTTCATTTATAGGTGCTTTGCTGCTCGTTTCGCGTTGGTTCCCTCCCCAATATTTTGCTTTATTGACAGGCCTCGTTCAGTTAATGAGTTCTGTAGGAGCAATTGCTGGTCAAGTTCCTTTAGTTAGCGCTATTAATCATTGGGGTTGGCGATCAACTATTATCTCCCTAGCTGCCGTAGGCTGCTTATTAGCTTTACTGGTATGGACGGTGGTGCGAGATAGTCCGGAAGCTGTTTCAAAAGGGCATAAATTTCAACCGCCTCCTGAAAAAAGTGAATTAAAACGACTCCGGCAAGTCTGTAGTAATAAGCAGACTTGGTTAATTGCTTTGTATTCCTTTGCTATTTGGGCACCTGTTACTGCCTTTGCTGCATTGTGGGGTATACCTTTTCTAGTAGCTAGTTATGGCATTACTACAAAAGCCGCTTCTATGGCAAGCGCAATGATTTGGCTCGGTATTGGCTTGGGGAGTCCTTTAGCTGGTTGGTTCTCTGACAAAATTAATTCGCGATCAAAACCGCTCAGCTTTTCTGCATTATTAGGGATAATTAGTCTTACTATTGTTATATATTGCCCTCCTTTACCTTTACCTTGGCTATATCTCATTTTATTTATTTTTGGTTTAGCAGCATCAGGGCAATCATTAGCCTTTGGGGTTGTCAAAGATAATAATACTTCTTGTGTAGTCGGCACTGCTATAGGTTTTAATAATATGGCCGTTGTCGCAGGAGGAGCTCTATTTCAACCATTGATTGGAGTTTTACTTTACGTGAACTGGGGAGGCATCATACATAATGGCGCTCCATTTTATGGTATAGTAGACTATCAGAAAGCGCTTTTTGTATTACCTTTATGTTATATCCTTGCGTTTTTTGTAAGTCATTTTTTGCTTCGAGAAACTTATTGTAAACCACAATATTCCAATGAAATTGCTAGTGGTATTTGAGTTCTTTATTAGCATTGCTACTTTAATCCAAGCTTATGTCTGAAAATAATAATAACAACTTATCGTCGCTTTCTTTAGCAAAGCAAAAACCTACTTTGCTCGCCGCTATTATCTGTATTCTTGCTTCTTGTTTTTACATGTACGAATTCATATTGCAAGTCTCACCGGCAGTAATGACAAATGAATTAATTAATGACTTAGGACTCAATGCTATTAGTTTGGGCACAATGGCCGCTTTTTATTACTACTCTTATACTCCCATGCAACTTCCCGCAGGGTTTTTATTTGATCGGTTTGGCCCTCGACGCTTATTAACTATAGCCGTTCTTACCTGCGCAATGGGTGCGTTCTTGTTTGGCTCAACCAGCAATGTGGCCACTGCTTCTGCGGGCCGATTTATGATGGGAACGGGTTCAGCTTTTGCATTTATAGGAACTTTAGTTCTGATTTCCCGCTGGTTTCCTTCTCGATACTTTGCTTTCTTAACAGGTTTAGTCGAATTAATGAGCTGTGTAGGAGCTATTGTAGGCGAAACACCATTAACCATTGCCGTAGGTCATTGGGGCTGGCGACAAACTATCACCATCTTAGGTATTATAGGTGTAGTTTTGGCCCTATTAATCTGGTTGATAGTACGAGATAGTCCCGAAGTTGTCTCAAAAGGACATAAGTTTCAACGTACTTCAAAAAAAAGCATACTCCAAAGCTTTCATCAAGTTGCTGCAAATAACCAAACATGGTTTATAGCGCTGTATTCATTTATGGTATGGGCACCTATTACTGCTTTTGCAGCATTATGGGGCGTCCCCTTTCTCGTTGTCGCCTACGGTATCAGCACTAAAGCAGCTTCTGCTGCCTGCACTATGATTTGGTTAGCTATTGGAATAGGCTGCCCGTTATTAGGTTGGTGGTCAGATAAGGTTAACTTACGTGGTATGCCTTTAAAGTTTGCTGCGAGCTTAGGTATCATTGGATTAATACCGGTTATTTATGTCCCACACCTTCCCTTATTTTGGCTTTATATTTGTTTATTCTTATTTGGCCTTGCCGCTTCGGGACAGTCACTCGCGTTCGGAGTAGTTAAAGATAATAATCACTCTAGTGTAGCGGGGACCGCTATGGGTATTAATAACATGGCTACCGTGGCTGGCGGAGCTTTATTTCAGCCGGTGATTGGTATATTTTTACATTTTAACTGGAATGGAAGCTACCATAATGGTAGTCCCTTTTATAGCGTCGAAGATTACCGAAAGGCTTTTATCATTTTACCTTTTTGCTACCTAATAGCCTTGTTAATTGGAAAATTCCTAATACGGGAAACCCACTGCCAGCAACAAGTCGATGTCCAGGAGTAAAAGTAGTCCCCGCTGGTTAAAGCAGCATTTTAGCGATCCTTATGTAAAACGTGCTCAAAAGGAAGGATTACGCTCTCGCTCAGCTTATAAACTGTTGGAGATTCAAGAGAAAACCAAACTGATAAAGCCTGGGATGACTATCGTTGATCTTGGGGCGGCTCCTGGAGGGTGGTCACAATTAGCTTCTGGAATAGTAGGAAGTACGGGAAAGGTCTATGCCTTGGATATTCTACCAATGGAAGCTTTGAGCGATGTGGAATTTCTCCAAGGAGACTTTCGAGAAGAATCTGTTATGCAACAATTCTTACAGCGTGTACAATTAAAATCTATCGATCTTGTAATTTCTGATATGGCCCCCAACTTTAGTGGAGTGCGCAGTGTTGACCAACCTAGATCCATTTATCTAGCTGAATTAGCCTTAGATTTCGCTCGGAAAGTTTTAAAACCTAAGGGTTGCTTTATAGTAAAAACCTTTCAAGGAGAAGGATTTGAAGTTTTTCTAAAAGACTTAAGAAGCTTGTTTGCAAAGGTTACTATTCGAAAGCCTTCCGCTTCCAGAGGAAGTTCTGCAGAGGTTTATTTAGTGGCTATAGGTTATCATAAGGGAAAATAGTTTATTATTAATTTAGTCCTCTTTTTGGGATAGAAGCACTGAAAAAGAGCTTAAAATAATCGAAACCCCGAAAATTTAGTATATAATGCCCTCTTTGTGAGAAATGCGAGGTAGTCTAGCTTGAACGACATGCTGAAAAATCTTTTTTTATGGCTAATTATTGCTGTCATACTTATCTCGGTATTTAATAATCTCGAGCCTCGTAACAACGGCGGCGAACGCTTAACGTATTCTGAATTTTTGAAAGACGTTCAGCAAGGAAATGTCCAGTCCGTAACCATACAGAGTAACCAAGTTATAAAAGGACAGTTAAATGGTGACAAATCTTTCACCAGTTATATGCCTATTCCTGATCAGTATTTACTCCCTGAGTTGTTGAAAAAAAATGTCGATGTAAAAGGAGAACCTCCGCAACAGGAAAGTTTCTTGATGCGTATTTTTATTAATTGGTTCCCCATGCTATTACTCATCGGAGTATGGATATTTTTTATGCGCCAAATGGGCGGCGCTGGCGGAAAAGGTGCTTTATCTTTTGGACGTAGCCGTGCTCGCTTATTAGGGGAAGATCAGGTTAAGGTTACTTTTGCTGATGTAGCCGGTGCTGAAGAAGCAAAAGAAGAAGTCAGTGAATTAGTTGAATTTTTAAAAGACCCCGCTAAATTTCAGAAATTGGGCGGAAAAATTCCACGTGGCGTTTTATTGATGGGCCCTCCTGGAACTGGTAAGACACTTTTAGCTCGTGCTGTCGCAGGCGAAGCAAAAGTTCCTTTCTTCACAATCTCCGGATCCGATTTTGTTGAGATGTTTGTCGGTGTAGGGGCATCTCGTGTAAGGGATATGTTTGAGCAAGCTAAAAAACAAGCTCCGTGCATCATTTTTATTGATGAAATAGATGCCGTCGGTCGTCATCGTGGTGCTGGTTTAGGTGGCGGACATGACGAGCGCGAACAAACTTTAAATCAATTACTCGTTGAAATGGACGGCTTTGAAGGCAATGAAGGGGTTATTGTTATGGCCGCTACTAATCGGCCCGATGTTTTAGATCCTGCCTTATTGCGGCCCGGCCGTTTTGACCGACAAGTGATTGTAGGCCTTCCTGACATCCGTGGTAGAGAACAAATTCTAAAAGTTCACCTGAGAAAAGTTCCTTATGGAAAAGATGTTAAACCAGTGATTATAGCCAGAGGTACACCTGGCTTCTCTGGTGCAGATTTAGCTAATCTAGTCAATGAAGCTGCTCTATTTGCAGCACGCGAGAATAAATCCACCGTTGATATGGTTGACTTAGAAAAAGCCAAAGATAAAGTCATGATGGGAAGCGAAAGACGTTCCATGGTAATGAATGAAAAAGAGAAAAAATTAACGGCTTATCATGAAGCCGGACATGCGATTGTAGGGCGTTTAGTCCCTGACCATGATCCTGTTTATAAAGTGACTATCATTCCACGTGGTAAAGCGTTGGGAGTCACTATGTTCTTGCCGGAAGAAGATCGTTATAGCTATACCAAACAACGTTTAGAGAGCCAGATTGCCAGTTTATTTGGCGGACGTATTGCCGAGTATCTCATTTTCGGCCCAGAGCAAATCACAACAGGCGCATCAAACGATATACAACGCGCCACTGAAATTGCTCGAAACATGATAACTAAATGGGGTCTATCCGAACGTCTTGGTCCTATAACTTACAATCAAGAAAATGAAGAAGTGTTTTTAGGTCACCAAATAGCTAAAAATAATAAATTTTCTGACGACACAGCTCAATTAATTGATGAAGAAAGTCGTAATATTATTGATCGTAATTACAAACTTGCTGAAACATTACTACAAGAGAACATTGAAAAATTACATTTCATGGCAGAAGCGCTGATCAAATATGAAACCATTGACTCCAATCAAATAAATGACATCATGGAAGGAAAGCCCCCTAGAGAGCCTAAAGACTGGAGCAATGGAAATAAAAAAGATACCCACTCTTCTTCTGAAGAAAAAGACACAACTATAACTGATGGCGATCCAGCAACAGATAGTCTGTAATTAATCGAATTATTCTTGGATTCATCATGACAAAAACCCGCAAATATTTTGGGACAGATGGTATTCGCGGAAAAGTAGGTGAAAGTCCCATTACACCAGAATTTGTACTAAAACTAGGTTGGGCTGTAGGGAAAGTTTTAGCTAATGGGCAAAATAAGGTTTTGATTGGTAAGGATACCCGTATTTCTGGTTATATGCTCGAATCTGCCTTAGAAGCAGGTTTATCCGCTGCAGGAGTTGATGTCCATCTCCTAGGCCCTATTCCAACACCTGCTATTGCTTTTTTAACCTCTGACTTGGGCGCACAAGCTGGAATCGTCATCAGTGCATCACACAATCCTTATTATGATAATGGAATTAAATTTTTTTCTCATGATGGGACTAAATTAGCTGATGAGCTTGAATTACAAATTGAATCCCATCTTACACAATCTATTCACACCGTTGATTCTGCTAAATTAGGAAAAGCTATTCGAGTAGAAGACGCTAAAACCCGTTATGTTAATTTTTGCAAATCAACGATTCCAAAATCTTTTCAATTAAAGAGTTTAAAAATCGTTTCTCGATTGTGCGAACGGTGCTACTTATCATATTGCTCCTTCATTATTCTCTGAATTAGGTGCAGAATTAACTGTGCTAGGTGCAAAACCAAACGGTTTAAATATTAACAAAGACTGTGGATCAACTCATTTAGAGCATTTGCAAAAAACTGTTTTATCGAAAAAAGCAGATTTAGGTATTGCATTCGATGGTGATGGTGATCGAGTATTAATGGTAGATAACTTGGGTGAAATGGTTGATGGTGATGAATTACTATTTCTATTAGCCCAACATGGTGTAAAACAAGGTTACGTTAAAGGTGGCATTGTAGGCACTGCTATGAGTAATCTCGGTTTGGAACTAGCCATAAAAAAATTAGGCCTGGATTTTATTCGTACCTCGGTGGGCGATAGATACGTTAATGAAGCATTACAAATTAAAAATTGGCAGTTAGGTGGAGAATCTTCTGGACATATTATTTCTCGTCGTGTAACTAAAACTGGAGATGGAATTATTATTGCATTACAGGTGCTAGAAGCTATTCAATCATCGGGCTTGTCCTTACATCTTGCTAAAAACGCGATGAAAAAATTTCCTCAACTATTAGTCAACATCCCTGCTGAAAATCCTTTAACTACGATGAACGACCCTAGCATAAAAAAAGCTGTGCAAGAAGCAGAGTCTCTATTAAAAGATCGTGGTCGTATATTATTACGCGCCTCAGGCACCGAATCGGTAGTTCGCGTCATGGTCGAAGGCAGCGACTTATCTGAAGTACAAACTGTCGCGAATAAATTGGCTAAAATAGTTGAAAAAGCTAGCGTGTAGCTATCGTTCATACTTGGTGTTTATTCATCGATAAACAAATAGCTTGCTGTGAATTAACCAATTGAGCAGGTTAGTTATTCGACAGTGACAGATTTTGCTAGATTGCGTGGCTGATCAACATCTGTCCCTTTTAAAATCGCTACATGATAAGCTAAAAGTTGCAATGGAATTGCAAAAATTATCGGACTAATCATATCCCTTGCTTTTGGCAGCAGAATGCACTTGCTATCATTCTCATTAGCCTCTAATTCTTCTTGCGCAAATAAAATAAGTTGACCATTACGCGCACGCACTTCCTGAATATTTGATTTAAGTTTTTCTAGCAAGGAATTGGATGGCACTAAAACGACTACTGGCATATTACTATCGACTAAAGCAAGTGGTCCATGTTTTAACTCACCGGCTGGATAAGCTTCGGCTTGGATATAAGAAATCTCCTTAAGTTTCAATGCCCCTTCTAATGCTACTGGAAAATGAATTCCTCGAGCAATAAATAAGGCATGCTCTTTATCGACAAATAATTTAGCCAATTTTTTTATTGCCGGATCTAATTTTAATGTTTGTTCTAAAAGTTTAGGTAAACTTCTTAATTCGGACAAGCAAGCCGTTTCCTGTTTTTCATCCCAGGTATGGGACAAACCTAAAAAAGAGGTTAACAGCAATAAAACCGTTAACTGTGTGGTAAACGCTTTAGTCGATGCCACACCAATTTCCGGACCTGCTCGCGTTAATAATACAAAATCAGATTCTCGCACCATAGTACTTCCAGGAACATTGCAGATCGTTAATGTGGCTGCATAGTTTTCAGTTTTAGCTTGCCTTAATGCTTCCAAAGTATCTGCTGTTTCTCCCGATTGAGACAAAGCAATAAATAAAGTATCTGGCTGAATAATATGGGGGCGATATCGAAACTCACTAGCAACATCTACCTGACAAGGAAGACCAACCCATCGCTCTACCCATTGTGCTGCGATCAAGCCGGCATGGTAGCTAGTACCACAAGCTACTATTTGTATGTATTTAATTTTCGAAAACCGTTGTATAGAATTAACACCAAAAATTTCATCCCAAACTTCTGATTGGTTCACGAGACGACCTTCAAGCGCAGCATTAACAGCATTGGGTTGCTCAAAGATCTCCTTTTCCATGAAGTGTCGATACTTACCTTTACTCGCCACCTCTTGTGGCAGATCGATGGTATGTTTAGAGCGATGTACCTTTTTCACATTATTATCATAGATGCTGACTTTATCAGCGGTAATCTCAGCAATATCACCTTCTTGCAAATAAATAAATTGCTGAGTAACTTGAAGCAACGCTAAATGATCTGAAGCAATAAAATTTTCACCTTGACCTAAACCCACCATTAAAGGACTGCCTTTACGAACGGCTATTAAAGATTTTGGTTCATTCTGATAGAGAAAAACAATCGCAAAAGCACCTTCTAGACGTACTACTGTTTTCTGTACGGCTGCTAAAAAATTATTATTTTTTTTCAGCTCTTGATTTAATAAATGTGCAATAATTTCGGTATCGGTTTCCGATTCAAAAGAATAACCCGCTTTTATCAGTTCTTGTCTTAAAGACAAATAATTTTCAACAATACCATTATGAACTATAGCGATATTGGAACCTGAAATGTGCGGGTGAGCATTAGATTCACTAGGTTTCCCATGAGTTGCCCAACGTGTGTGAGCAATACCAATATTACCTGATAAAGCTTGGGGCATTATTGCCTTCTCAAGCGCTGCAACTTTACCCACCGTGCGCCGGCGCTGTAAATGTTGCTTTAAATCCAATATGGCGATTCCTGCAGAATCATAACCACGATACTCAAGACGCTTCAAACCTTCAATAAGAATTGGAACTATATTACGCTGTGCTATGCCCGCTACTATTCCACACATATTTATATACCTGTTTATACTCTTCGCAGATTTACTAGGGTTGGATATTTATTATACTCGCGGCAATTGGATTTTTTGAAGTGGGCCACGTACTAATCAACCGAGTGTATTATAGGATACATAGGATTGCGAGTTGTTGAGCGGCACGGCAACAAACAAAAGCTTAGGTGCGAAGGATATAGATTAACAGGGATTTTAAGTGATGAATATCGGTACAATACTAAAACAAATAAATAAAGGGATTACTCACTGCTTCTTTCCTTATAATTGTATTTTATGCAACGACAAAGCCAATAGAGAACTTGATTTATGTATTGAATGCGAAAAATCTTTGCCTTGGTTAAAAAATGTCTGTTTTTATTGTGCCACCCCTTTAGTTTTTACAAACCAATCTGCTTGCGGTGCTTGCCTAAAAAAACCCTTACCTTTTCATAAGCTATGCGTTCCTTTTTCTTACACAGAAATAATAAAAAAATTAATTACTGGCCTTAAGTTCCAGCAACGATTAATTTATGCACATATTTTAGGCACTTTGTTAGCTGAAAAAATCACCTCGGAATACCAAGCTGAAAAACTACCCGATATAATAATTCCAGTACCTTTACACAAAAGTAGACTGTATGAGCGAGGATTTAATCAAGCAATAGAACTAGCTCGTCCCATTTCTAAAAAATTAAATATACCGATTGAATATAAACGATGCAAAAGATTAGTGAACACCGTTGCCCAAACTAAGTTGCCAGCAAATCAGCGCGCAAATAATGTCAAACGTGCGTTTGTCGCACATCAGAATCTTGCTTATCAACATATAGCGCTACTCGATGACGTAATGACCACTGGTCATACGCTCATCGAGATGAGTCGCGCTTTATACGATGTGGGTGTAAAAAGAATAGATGTATGGTGTTGTGCCCGGACTTACTTAGACGGGAATTAAACCTACTTTCTATTATATACGGTACTAAATCTCTTAATACTGCTCTTCACGTTGCTCACGGCCACGATGGTAACCACCACCATTGCCACCACCTGAACCGCCCATGCCGCCACTACGTCCGCCGCCGCCGCCGGTACGACGTCCGCCGCCGCCGCCGCCAGCACCACCACCGGTACGACGTCCACCACCAGCGCCGCCGCCGGAGCTAGAATCAGGTGGATTAGCTTCAGAAACGGTAATAGTACGTCTTTCATGGATACTACCATGTAAAGCTTCTATAGCTTCTTTCGCTTCTTCAGGTGTGGACATTTCAACAAAACCAAAGCCCTTGCTACGGCCACTGTGGAAGTCTCGAATAACTTTAACAAAGTTTACTGTCCCAAAAGGGGTAAAAAGCTCTCTTAGTCCATCGTCATCGACGCTATAGCTTAAACCACCCACATACAATCTTTTATTCACGCAAAACCTCCAAAAGGCTAAAAAAGGCCACACCCAGGATATTAGTCGTTTGCACGCTAACTAATCCGGCTATGGCAGAGATAAACTAAACGCAATCATAGTAACACAGGACAATCCTCTAGGGTATATAGGATGGTAAAGTTGGTTAAAGATCCTCAAACCACCTCTTCCTAAACCTGCGGTATAAACTTGATTTCAATGTTAAACGATTTACTACGGTCCTCATTTACTTAAATAAACTCCGGTCCTTGCAAATCGTTCGCCTCGAACTCAAGCCCATAACTGGGTTTTAGCAAATGGTCTATTCTAAAAAGCTACGTAACATCCATGCATTTTTTTCATGGACTTCCATTCGGTCAGAAAGTAAGTCTACGGACACTTGATCGTCAGCTCCTTCGGTCTCTGGTAACAGTTCACGCGCTAAACGAACCATGACTTCCTGATCATGCACCAGCTGGCTAATCATATCTTTAGCCTTAATTGTGCGTGTACCCACTGCTTCTTTGATTTTGCTTAATTTTGCGAAATCAGCATAGCTGGCTGGCACAGGAAACCCTAATGCCCGAACACGTTCAGCGATGGTATCTCCTGCATTCCATAAATCGATATATTGTGCTTCAAATACACTATGTAACGGTTGGAACATAGGCCCCACAACATTCCAATGGAAATTATGTGTTTTTAAATATAAAACATAATTATTTGCTAATAATTTAATCAATCCATCAGCAACTTTCTTTCTCTTGGCTTCAGTCAATCCACCATTAAGTATTTCTTTCATGAAACCTCCAAAATTAAAAAATTATATTTTTAGACTACTATTTTTAAACCCGATGCATCCATGCAATATAATAAATGACGAGGAATAACTTATAAAAGCTATTCTGCTATATCATCATTATCTTCATCCTCATCATCATCCTCATCGGTTACTAGATTATTGTTTTCACGAATTAAATAATTTCTACGTTGTAAATAAGCATTGCGTTGGAATACGTAGGGGTCGAAAGAAGCTTGCTTAATCGCCTGATCGAAATCCAACAATTGGGCCCTAGCATTAATGAAACTCCCCCATGTTAAACCATTTCGCCAGGGGACATCATTTATATAAGGATAAATAGAAAAAACACCATAATCCATCCCCCAAGAAATGGTATCTCGTATAGTTCGCGGACCTAAAATAGGGACGACTAGATAAGCTGAAGAGCTATAACCCCATTTAGCTAAAGTAAGACCAAAGTCCTGATGATGATCAGGTAATCCAATTCGAGTAGCCACATCAATAAATCCTGCAACCCCTATCGTACTATTTATCAATAAACGCCAAGTATCAGAGGTTGCATCATAAAATTCCCCCTGCAGTAAATCATTAATAATCGTAGGAACTTGCTCTAAATTACTAAAAAAGTTACCGATACCTTTCGTTACAGGCCACGGCAAAATAGTTTTATAAACGGTAGCAACGGGTTTAAAAAAAATTTTATCTAAAGTCTGATTAAGCTTAAATGCGTGCCGATTATAATTTTCATAAGGATCGTTATTTAAATCACTATCTGAATTTATTGCAAAAACCGGGTATACCGTTAATAACAATAAGCAAAATCCTAATAATCTACTATGCATTCACGATGCCTCATTGTAATTTGTAATTCTAATTTAAACTTTCGCTCTCACTTAAATATTTTTCAGCATCCAGTGCTGCCATGCACCCTGTACCAGCAGATGTAATTGCTTGACGGTAAACAGAATCCATTACATCACCCGAAGCAAAGACACCCTTTACACTAGTTTCAGTTGCAAAACCCTTATTTCCTCCTTTCACTAAAATATAGTTATTTTCCATATCCAATTGATTTTTGAATATCTCAGTATTGGGTGTATGGCCAATAGCAATAAAAACACCTTGGACTTCTAATTGACTGAGGGTCTTTGTTTTATTATTGATAAGTTTTATGCCATTGACGCCTTTTTCATCTCCTAAAATGCTATCCACTTCAGTGTCTAGTGCCAAAGATATCTTTCCAGTTTTCACCTTTACCATTAATTTATCCAATAGAATTTTTTCAGGTCGAAAAAACTCACTTCCTCTATAAATTAGAAAAACATGATCGGCAATATTTGCCATGTATAAGGCTTCTTCTACAGCGGTGTTACCACCACCGACCACAGCTACTTTTTGACCTTTATAAAAAAAACCATCACAAGTAGCACACGCCGAAACTCCTTTACCCATAAACTCTTTTTCAGAAGGCAAGCCTAAATACTTAGCTGACGCGCCAGTAGCAATGATCAAAGCATCACAATGATAAATCTCATCATCACCTTTTAGGATAAAAGAAGGTAATCTTTCTCGAGTACGCTTATCTATTAGTTCAACTTTATTTATATGATCAAAAATAATTTTACTTTTAAATCGCTCAACATGCTTCTGCATACGTTCCATCAGAACTGGTCCTTTTAACCCTTCTATATCACCTGGCCAATTATCCACATCGGTAGTGGTCATTAATTGGCCGCCTTTTTGTAAGCCCGTAATGATAACTGGATCAAGATTTGCCCTCGCCGCATAAAGGGCAGCGGTATACCCTGCCGGCCCGGAGCCTAAAATAAGAAGTCGATGATTTTGAGCCATACTCATAATATTCACTTAAGGGTAAAAACCCAGATAAGAAAAAAATTGTTATAATTAAAATTGTTAACAAAGTATAACAAAGAACGCTATAAATAGTATCTATACCCCATAAGTATACTCACAGCAATGGGGTTTTGAGGAGTAGACACCATGTTGTGAAGCCAACTTCGTTAATTAACATATGAAGATTGTGAATTGAGCGGCAACATGGATAAAAATTCAAGTGCGAAGAGTATATTTCAAAAAGACTGTATGATTATGTATGTAGCTTACTAAGGAGCCCCTTTGAAAAGAACCCGAACTGAAGAATTTTTGCAATTAAGTCTCAAGCAACGCTTATTAGAAGGTCTACTCATCGTTAGCGGTGCTCTTGCCCTTTTTTTATTTTTAGCCCTGTGGACTTACCATCCTGCACTACATGTCAAAGCCTCAATTAACATAGCAGGCCGCTGGGGAGATCAACTTGCTCATTTCTTTTTTAATAGCTTTGGTTCTTTAGCTTATTTATTCCCCGCATTACTGGTGTATGGGGGATGGCAATGTTTTAAAGGTCGTTTTTCCAGTTTATCTTTTAGTTATTCTTTCTTAATTTTACGTCTTTTAGGTTTTATCACTATTTTTATTGCAGCTTGTGGGCTGGCAACATTGCATAGTACACACACCACGCACGGTTATACTCCAGGAGGACAATTAGGAAATATTGTAACAAAAAGTTTTATTGTTCAATTCAATGTAGTCGGCAGCACATTATTTCTATTAGCCCTTTTATTAGCCAGTACTACACTGGCAACAGGTTTTTCTTGGTTAAATATTATCGATAAAATAAGCAATTATATAGTAGGAATGCCCGCAAAAATTACTGAAAAAATAAAAAAGCTAATTATGTATGGCATGAAAATAAGGGCTTCTGAAAAAATTAAACCCCATGTAAGCACTCAGAATAAATCGGATATACTCAATACTACTAACAGCAAACTTTCACCTCAATTTAATTCCATAATAAATTCACCTTTAACTAACACGGAAGTTGCTCATCATAATCCACTTTCTATTAAACCTTACTCTTCGCCTACAACCATAGTTTCGATTAAAAAAACTGTTACTGGATCTTCTCTTCCATCGTTAACTCTATTAGACCCGGCTGAAAAATTAAGTAAAGAAGGTTACACACGGGATGAATTAGAACAGCTATCACGTAATGTTGAACTGCGATTAAAAGACTTTGGTATACAGGTACAAGTGGTAGCTGTGCATCCAGGGCCTGTGGTCACCCGCTTTGAAATGCAACCAGCCGCTGGAATTAAAGTAAGCCGCATCACAGGACTCGCCAAAGATTTAGCTCGTTCATTATCCGTGATTAGTGTACGTATTGTGGAGGTTATTCCTGGGAAGTCCGTCATTGGATTGGAGGTCCCTAACAAACATCGCGAAATTGTCAGGCTTAGCGAAGTACTAAGTTCAACTGCTTATCAGCATGCACGCTCACCACTTTCGCTCGCTCTAGGTAAAGATATAGCCGGCCATCCTGTCATCGTTGATCTAGGTAAAATGCCACATCTGCTTGTTGCAGGAACAACAGGTTCCGGAAAATCAGTCGGTCTCAATGCCATGTTATTAAGCATCTTATATAAGGCCACACCTCAACAAGTTAGACTGATTATGATAGACCCAAAAATGTTAGAGCTAGCTATTTATGAAGGTATTCCACATCTTTTAGCTCCGGTTGTCACCGATATGAAAGAAGCTGCGAATGCCTTACGCTGGTGCGTCGCAGAAATGGAACGCCGTTATAAATTGATGGCGCATTTAGGCGTACGAAATTTAGCAGGACATAACCAAAAAATACAAGAAGCAAATGATAAAGGGCAACCACTCAATGATCCTTTCTGGAAACCAGAACAAGGAGGCAAAGCAGAAGCTTTAGAACATCTTCCCTATATTATTGTATTAATCGATGAGTTTGCCGACATGATGATGGTGGTTGGCAAGAAAGTTGAAGAATTAATTGCCAGGATTGCACAAAAAGCTAGGGCTGCGGGCATACATTTGATTTTAGCGACTCAAAGACCCTCTGTAGATGTTATCACTGGCTTAATCAAAGCAAATATCCCCACACGTATTTCGTTTCAGGTCTCATCAAAAATTGATTCTCGTACTATTCTTGATCAACAAGGTGCTGACCAATTGTTGGGTCATGGTGATATGTTGTATTTAGCTCCAGGGACAGGTGTTCCTATTCGGGTTCATGGTGCTTTCGTAGCTGATCAAGAAGTTCACCAAGTAGTCAATGCCTTAAAAAAATCTGCCGCGCCGGAATATATGCTTGATCTTACTCAAGCCAATCTTAACGAAGGTGGAGATCTAGATTTTTTAGATAACAGCTGCGGTGAAAAAGATGTGTTGTATGATCAAGCCGTACAAATTGTTATAGAAACTCGCCGTGCTTCTATTTCTAGTATCCAGCGGCGACTTAAAATCGGCTATAACCGTGCTGCACGGTTAATGGAGGATATGGAGAAAGCCGGTTTAGTTAGTGCCATGGAAAGCAATGGAAATCGTGACATTCTTATACCCGACAGATTAAATGAGTAAACTTATTTTCCACTTTTATATGCACGTCATGATTGCATTGATTAGAGTATCTCTCTCATCAAATTAGTGCTCTGTTCTCAAAATATTATTTGAACCTTTCAGAAAATTCTACATTTCTAATCAATAACTTTTAAGATTCAATAAATTGTTCAAATAAAGCAATTTTTTATAAAAATTTAAATCAGAAAATTATTTATTATAAAAAATATTTTACAAATTTTTTTAATACTTAGACAATTAAAAAATAATTCGGTATTATTTCTAATATTAAATTAATTAATTTCAAATAAGTTTTTTAAAAAAACTGAAGCTTAGAAATAAAAATAAAAAGCTGTTAATTAAAAATAATAATTTTCGGCTTCTTGAAAAAGAAAAATAACTTGGCACATTGTACGGGGGAAATGCTTTAATTATAATAAACCCACCGTACAATTTTTTATTTTCTACTAAAAGAATTGTCAAATTAAACCCATTTTTTTTATTTCATCTTTTTCGGCACGTAATTCATTTAGAGTCAATTTAATTTTTTCCTGTCCAAATGGATTGTGCTGAATACCATTCACTATACTAAACTGGCCATTATCAACGCGGCTAGGAAAAGAAAATATTAACCCTTTATCAACTCCATATTGACCCATCGAGCAGGCAGCAACCGAAAAAAAATCATCTTTTTTTGTGTCATGTGTTAAATGATAGATACTCCCTACTACTGCATTAGCGGCCGAAGCAGCAGAGGATGCTCCCCTAGCTTTGATAACTGCAGCGCCGCGTGTCTGCACTATTGGGATAAAGTCATTTTCTAGCCAATTTTTATCAGAAATCATTTCAACAGCTGGCCTATTCGCGATTTTAGCATTATAAAAATCAGGATACTGTGTTGACGAATGATTCCCCCAAATTGCCATTTGCGTCACTTCATCAACAGAAACCGCGGCTTTTTTAGCCAATTGCGCACGCGCTCGATTTTCATCTAATAAAGTCATAGCAAAAAAACGATCTTTGGGGATATCTGGAGCATGGTGCATAGCGATCAAACAATTGGTATTACAAGGATTTCCTACCACAAACACTTTTACATCGGCAGCGGCATGGGCATTGATTGCCTTTCCTTGCGGAGCAAATATACCCCCATTTATTTTTAAAAGGTCTGCACGCTCCATCCCTTCTTTACGCGGCATAGAACCGACTAAAATTGCCCAATTAATATCCTTCATTGACTCATTCAATTGACTGGTACAAACAATATTTTTTAATAAAGGAAAAGCACAATCATCGAGCTCCATAGCCGTTCCATGTAACACCGGAAGGCTCTTTTCTAATTCTAATAAGTGAAGTATGACAGGCTGATCTAGACCAAACATTTGACCTGATGCGATACGAAACAATAAAGCATAGCCTATTTGGCCAGCGGCTCCGGTAATGGCTATTTTAATCGGTTTTTTATTCATATTTAGATTCCTATAAATAGTGTTAATTTTTTATGATCACTTTAGATAATCCAACCAATGATGTCGTCTATCAGCTATAGCTAAAAAATCAGTTATCTGCAGAGAAGATGATCTATTATATTGCAATTCTTGACCGGTATTATCGATGACCATACCTCCCGCCTCATTAAGTATGCATTGTCCTGCTGCTGTATCCCATTCAAACGTTGGTGAAAAACGTGGGTACATATCGGCTAAACCTTCAGCCACCCAACAAAATTTTAAAGCGCTTCCACAATGTAATAAATTTAATCGAGAAAATTGAGTTAAAAAATTTTTTAACTCCTCCATGCCATGTCGACGGCTAATTACCGCGGTGATCGGCTGCCCTTCTTCCCAAACTCGGCTAAGTATGACTTTTGGCTGAGCTTGGCCTATTTGTTTATAAGCTCCTTGTCCTTTCCTAGCAAAATAACAAATATTCGCGGATGGAACAAACACAACCCCCAAACTTGGCTTATGTTGCTCGATTAAAGCAATATTAATAGTAAATTCGCCATTTTTTTCTAAAAATTCTTTCGTTCCATCCAAGGGATCAATTAACCAATACTTTTCCCAACACCGGCGCTTTTGAAAAGAAGCAGCTACTGACTCTTCGGAAATAATTGGTAAATCAGGGATTAATTGGCTTAAGCCTTGACAAATACAATCATGAGAGGCTAAATCTGCAACAGTTATTGGGGATTTATCTGTTTTATATTCAACAGTAAAATTACTTTGATAAATTTTCAGAACTTGCTTTCCGGCTTGTTTAGCAAGACTAACTACATCATTAAGCAAAGAATTCATAGCTTGGCAGTATACCTCTGTAGGCATACTCACAGCAATTGAGTTTTTAGCAAGTGCCGCATCCATGCAGAATTGTGGCATACCCAATCTATATGAGGGTCGCGAGTTGAGCGGCAACACAGACAATATCAAGTGCGAAGAGTAGTATTAAAATGAAATATTCAACTAATTATTTTGCGATAGTCCCAGCCGCGGGGGTAGGTAATCGTATGCAAATAGATTTACCTAAACAATATATATCTATTAATGGAAAAAAAATACTTGAATACTCACTATCCACTTTACTGAACGATTCAAGATTTAAAAAATGTGTTGTGGTCATCAATAAAAAGGACAAACATTGGTCAGATCTTCAATTTAGTTCTCCTCATTTGCTCACGGCATTGGGGGGAGAAGAACGTTGTCATTCGGTATTTAATGGTTTGTTGGCCTTAAAAACCTTTGCAAAAAAAAATGATTGGATATTGGTACATGATGCAGCGCGGCCACTTTTGCATCAAAGCGATATTGATAAGCTTGTTATGCATTTAGATAACCATCCTGTGGGTGGCCTTTTGGGGAATCCAATAAAGAGTACTATTAAACACATTAATAATCAGCAGTTTGAAACTTTAGATAGAAAAAAATTATGGGAAGCGGTAACACCACAAATGTTTCGATATCATTGGCTGGTTAACGCACTTGGTTCAGCTATTAAAAAAAATCAATTTACTACGGATGAAGCCAATGCGATTGAGTTATTTGGTCAACAACCGAAAATGATAGAAGGGCGTACAGATAATATTAAAGTAACGGATAAAAATGATCTGAACTTACTTAATTATTACTTGTCTATTCGACCTGACCTTAATCATTCTTAAGTTTTTAGATTCACGGCCGTTGAATTTTTTGGCACGTGCCGCGTCCATGCAGCAATTTTCAGCATGAGGATTTACCAATTGAGCGGCAACACAGGCAGAGTATGGGATTTTTTCAATAAGTTATTTACATAAAGCGTATAATCTAACTGACCAAAACTTTTAGCTATTTCTTCAAGGTAATGATCCTGACTCGTATCATTTACTTTGGATCGGTATTTTTCATCATGAACTGCGATTAATCTGATCAATGCATAATCTCCATTTTCCAGACTAAAACCTTTCATCGATAACAAATTAGAAATATTCTTATTTGGTGGAGTTAACGCAAATGCGGTGCTTACTATATCATTATTTAATTTACTATCATATCGGTTTACTTGCTGAGCAAACTTCCATTTTAAATTTCTGCCATCAAGATTTGCAGGAATAGCACCAGTTTTTTCTGAGTTTTTAAGTAAATTTTCGCCAAATTTCTGCGCTTCAGAAATAGCCATTTGTTTATTCAAAATCTCTTTAATCTTTTCTCGCACCGCATTAAAAGGCTGTATCCCCGCAGGCTGATACTTTTTGATTCGCAAAACAATAGCGGTACTCGGATTAATATTAATCACTGAGCTATTATTTCCTTGCAAAACATCCTGACTAAATGTAGCGGCAATTATTTTTGGATTTTTACTCAATCCTTCTTCTCCGCCAGCCTTACCAAAAAAAGCTGTGGAGCGTATCGCTAAACCCAATTTCTTTGCTGCGATGGCCAAGGAATCAGAGTGAATGTAAGTTAAATTAGCTAATATATCTCTATTTTCCAGAAATTCTTTTTCATCTTCAAAGGAAAGCTGAATATATTCAATCCTAGCTTGTTCTGGCTGGCTAAAATTTTGTTTATTTTGCAGATAATAAGCAAAGATTTTCGAATCCGGTGGCGTAAATTGCTGATGAAGAAACCTTGAGTGAGGAATAATAAGGTAAGCAAAATCTCTGTTTTGATGAATATATTTTACATAATTATTGAGATCCTGAGGTAAAGCAAATGCGCTTTGTGTTATTCCTTGCTGCACCTGATTAATCAGCAGTGTTTTTTTTATGTCCGTTAGAAACTGAAGCTTAGTATAATTTAGAGCCTGTAGTACCGTGTAAAATTTTTCAACAGAAAAACGACCATTGGATTGAAATGCTGGAATTTGCAATAAAACCGAGTCGATTAGGGTCTGACTAATGCGGTATTTGGATTGTAAAGCCGCTTGAACTAAAACTTGTGTTGTTTTCCATTCCTGCAAAGTTTGTTCTCTCAATTGCTTGATCATTTCTTCATTATTAGAAAAATTTTTTCCCAAACTATCTCGCGCTTGTTGATACACACGTTGATAAGCCTTATCGAAATCGCTTTGGATTAATGTTTGACCGGCGATCTTAGCTACGACCTTATTATTTCCTCCCGTATTAAGCTCTAAATAGCCATGGATCCCCCAGAGAGCAAAAACGATAATTAATAATCCGATTACTGTACTGGTTATCCAGCCTTGAGTTCTATCACGAATGGACTGCAACATATTAAGGAAACTTTAGTTATCAATGTAAAAGCGCTTTAAACAAATAATACTATTTAATTCTATAAGAATATTTTATTAGTTTGACTTTAATCTACGTTTACAATTTATAAAATTCTAGAGAACTGGCGGAGTGGACGGGACTCGAACCCGCGACCCCCGGCGTGACAGGCCGGTATTCTAACCAACTGAACTACCACTCCCGCAATATGTATGGTGGGTGCTGTAGGGATCGAACCTACGACCCTCGCCTTGTAAGGGCGATGCTCTACCAACTGAGCTAAGCACCCTGTCGAAAGGGACGTCATTCTAAACTTATTTACGCGATATTGCTACTCTTTTTGCACGGCGTCTTTTAATGCCTTTCCTGATTTAAAAGCTACCGCATTACTTGCTTTTATTTGTATGGATTCTCCTGATTTTGGATTGCGTCCTGTACGTGCTTTACGATGACGAACACAAAGCGTACCAAAGCCAACCAAGCTAACATCTTCTCCCTTACATAAAGCTTTTGTAATGGATTCTAGAATTTTTTCTAAAGTCTTTCCGGCAACGTTTTTTGGAACTTGTGCTGCTTCCACAATAACATCAACTAAATCTGATTTATTCATATACCCTCACAACGGTAGAAATTAAGGCTCACACCTTTAAATTAAATTTTAAGCGTCTTGCTATAGATTATAAGTGGAACTGTTTATATCAATAGCACGAATCCTCTGTCAAGGGAATAAAAGATATGCTAGCGAGTATTTGTTGTAGGATTAATTTTGGCTTGATTTTTTTTAGCGATTAATTTGATAGGTACAGTCAATTTTTTTTCACGTTTTTTCCTGGCTTTGGGTTTCACTGAATTTTTTTCTGAATGTTGTAGAGCAATACCCAGAACTTGATCTATCCAACGAACAGGATGAATAATTAAACCTTCTTGAATATTTTTTGGAATTTCCTTAAGATCTCGTTTGTTTTCTTCAGGGATAATAACTTCACGTATTCCCCCACGATGGGCTGCAAGTAATTTTTCTTTTAGACCACCAATCGGCAAAACTTCACCGCGTAAAGTTATTTCTCCTGTCATCGCGACATCAGCTCGTACAGGTACTTTAGTAATCGCAGAAACCAATGCAGTACACATGCCAATCCCAGCACTAGGCCCATCTTTAGGTGTCGCTCCTTCAGGAACATGCACATGGATATCCTTTTTTTCATAAAAATGAATAGGAATGCCTAAGACTTCAGCGCGACTTCGAACGACAGTTAATGCGGCTTGAATAGACTCCTGCATCACTTCGCCCAAATGGCCCGTATAACTTGTTTTACCTTTTCCAGGTACAACCGCAGCCTCGATAGTTAATAAATCACCGCCAACCTCTGTCCATGCCAAGCCACTTACTTGTCCAACTTGGTCATGCTGCTCAACTAACCCATAACGATAACGTCTAACACCAAGATATTTTTCTAAATTATGAGTGGTAACGGTAACTGACTTTAAGTTAGGTTTACGCGCTATTTCTGTAACCACCTTTCGACAAATTTTAGCAATTTCGCGCTCCAGACTACGAACCCCTGCTTCGCGTGTATAATAACGAATGGTGTCCTGCAGTGCGGTTTCTGCCAAAACTAATTCTTTATTTTTTGCACTAATTTTTAAGCCGTTCTGACTCAGTTGTTTAGGCAATAAATGCTGTTTAGCAATATTAATCTTTTCATCCTCGGTATAGCCAGGTATACGAATGACCTCCATACGATCCAATAAAGCTGGCGGAATATTCAAGGTATTTGCGGTTGCAATAAACAAAACTTCAGATAAGTCATAACTTACTTCTAGATAATGATCATCGAAAGCATGGTTTTGCTCGGGATCTAATACTTCAAGCAATGCCGCTGCTGGGTCACCTCTAAAGTCCATCGCCATTTTATCAATTTCATCAAGCATAAATAGAGGATTCTTGACCCCAACTTTAGCCATTTTTTGCATAATTCGACCCGGCATGGATCCAATATACGTACGCCGGTGTCCTCTAATTTCCGCTTCATCACGCACGCCACCCAAAGACATGCGTACAAATTCACGTCCTATAGCTTCTGCAATGGATTGTCCTAAGGAAGTTTTACCCACACCAGGTGGTCCTACCAAACACAAAATAGGGCCCTTTAATTTTTTAACGCGCTGATGAACCGCTAAAAACTCAATAATTCGTTCTTTGACTTTCTCTAAACCATAATGTGCTTCTTGTAATACTTTTTGTGCTTTATCTAAATCGTAACGAACTTTACTCCGTTTATTCCAAGGAAGGGATAAAACCCAATCTAAATAATTTCGACTCACCGTCGCTTCAGCGGCCATAGGCGACATGGACTTTAATTTATTTAGTTCAGAAATTGATTTATCCTTCACCTCTTTAGGCATTTTTGCTTTTTCAATCCGTTTTGCGAGATCATCAAGTTCATTCGTAACGCCTTGAGATTCACCCAATTCCTTTTGAATCGCTTTAACCTGCTCATTTAAATAATATTCGCGCTGGCTTCTTTCCATCTGCTTTTTAACGCGCCCACGAATTCGCTTTTGTATTTGCAATAAATCAATTTCACTTTCGAGAAAAGCTAACAAGCGTTCTAGACGTTTTTTTAATGGAAAAATCTCTAGTATCTCTTGTTTCTCTTGAATTCTAAGCGTCAAATGTGCTGCGATCATATCAGCCAACCGACCTGGATTATCAATACTCGATAAAGTGCTTAAAATCTCTAACGGAATTTTTTTATTTAATTTAACGTATTGCTCGAATTGACTCAGAATGGTTCGTGTCAAAACCTCGATCTCTTGATCAGGCTCAACAGGGGGTATACCTACGACTTCAATTTCTGCAGCAATGTAATCTTTTTCTTGGAAAAATTGTTTAACTTTACCTCGTTGAGAACCTTCAACCAGCACTTTAACAGTGCCATCTTTCAGCTCTAACAATTGTAAAATGGTAGCTATTGTTCCAACTTGATAAAAACCCTCAATAGTAGGGCTATCTTCAGCTGGATTTTTTTGTGCAATGAGTAAAACCTTTTTCTCTGCACTAGATCCCCCCATAGCAGCTTCCAAAGCTTTAATTGATTGCTTCCTACCTACAAATAGTGGTATCACCATATGAGGATAAACGACAACATCCCGTAAAGGGAGCAGCGGAAGCTTCTCAGAAAGTTTAGAAGTAGTTGCCCCGCCGCCAATTAGTTGCTTTGCCATAAATTCAACCTTTGAAAGATTTACTCGCTACCCGCCGCTATTTCTTTATTATCTAGTTCAATTTCTTTTTCTTGTTTGTAAATCACCAAGGGCTTTGCTCCCTTGCTAACGGTGCTTGCTTCAATAACAATTTTATTTACGTTCTGCATAGAAGGCAATTCATACATCGTATCTAATAAAACGCTTTCCAAAATTGCACGTAAACCTCTTGCGCCAGTTTTACGCTCTAAAGCTTTTTTAGCCACCATTTGTAAAGCGTCTTCACGGAACTCTAGATCGACGTTGTCCATCTTAAATAACTTGAGATATTGTTTGATCAAAGCGTTCTTAGGCTCCTTTAAGATTTGAATTAGCATTTTTTCATCAAGTTCTTCTAAAGTTGCAATGACAGGCAGACGACCTATTAGCTCAGGTATAATCCCATACTTAATTAAATCTTCCGACTCAAGCCGATTCAACAACGTTGTTAAATTTCTTTTATCGCCTTTACTGCGCACATCAGCAGAGAATCCAATACCAGTTTTTTCGGTACGTTCACGAATAATTTTCTCTAACCCCGAGAAAGTACCTCCGCAAATAAATAGAATATTAGTAGTATCTATTTGTACGGTCTCCTGATTAGGATGCTTACGTCCTCCTTGCAGAGGGACAGAGGCAACAGTACCTTCAAGTAATTTAAGCAACCCTTGCTGAACACCTTCACCTGAAACATCTCGAGTAATAGAGGGATTTTCGGCACGGCGACTAATTTTATCAATTTCATCGATATAGATAATTCCTAGCTGCGCCTTTTCAATGTTTCCGTTAGCCGCTTGTAATAGCTTTTGCAAGATATTCTCTACGTCATCACCTACATAACCCGCTTCGGTTAAAGTGGTTGCATCTGCAATAGCAAAGGGCAAGTTAAAAAACCGCGCTAAGGTTTTTGCTAATAAAGTTTTACCGCTACCGGTGGGACCTATAAGCAGGACATTACTTTTGCTAAGTTCCGTATCATCTTTGACGTTCAATGGATGAAGACGAGCTTTTTTAATTAGCTCTAGACGTTTGTAATGGTTGTAGGCAGCTACAGATAATATCTTTTTAGCAAATTCTTGGCCTATGACAAATTCGTTAAATACATCATGAATCTCTGCAGGCTTAGGAATCGACGTACCACCTTCCTGGCGTGGAACTTCCTGTTGAAATTCTTCTTGCAAAATATCACTACATAGCTGCACGCATTCATTGCAAATAAAAATAGAAGGCCCAGCAATTAACTTTGGCACTTCATCCTGACTTTTACCGCAAAATGAACAGTGAAGAGGCCCCGAGGTTTTATCGTTTATGGAACTACTCATATTTTATTACCTCAACAAACTATTATTCATATTGATATTTAAACAAAATTTTAAAACCTCTTGAATAAAACCTACTTAATCAACCGATGAAGTAGCTAAAGATTCTTTGGTTTTCCCAGTTTCTGTACGCACTGATAAAACTGCGTCGATTAAGCCATAATCTATGGCTTGTTGAGCCCCCATGAAGTTATCACGATCGGTATCACGCAAAATCTGTTCAGTATTTTTTCCTGTATGTTTAGCCATTATATTGTTAATTCTTTCTCTAACTAACAACATTTCACGAGTATGGATTTCAATATCCGTTGCTTGTCCCTGATAACCCCCTAATGGTTGGTGTATCATCATCCGTGCATGGGGCAAACAATAACGTTTTTTTTTCGTCCCACCACAAAGTAATAAAGCTGCCGCGCTGGCCGCTTGGCCGATACACATCGTACTCACATCGGGTTTAATAAATTGCATGGTATCGTAGATAGCTAGGCCAGATGTAACCACGCCCCCCGGTGAATTAATATAAAGCGAAATATCTTTGTCAGGATTCTCAGATTCTAAAAAAAGCATTTGCGCAATAATTAAATTAGCCATATGGTCTTCAATTGGACCTACGACAAATATAATGCGATCCTTTAATAAACGAGAATAAATATCATAAGCCCTTTCTCCTCGGCCCGTTTGCTCAACGACCATAGGGACTAATAATGAATTCGTTATTTCCTTGGGTAAACTGTACATAATTACTCTCTAAAGATAAAAATAAATTTGGATTGTTGCTAAGGTATAATCTATCTGCTATTTAAAAATAGCTAATAAATTAGCCAACTAAGCCACTACTCCCTCAGTATTGCTTATACGATTTTTCCCTGTGAGATTCATAATATCTGAATACTCAGCTACTTTTTCAGTGTACTCTACTTCTTCTAATAACTTATCAATGACCTGTTCTTCTAAAACCGAAGAACGAATACTCATCATCATGTTCTTGTCTTTATACAGCTTATCCCGCACCATTTGATCAAATTGAAAAGCTCCCACTAGCTTATCGATATGTTGCTGAACTCGCGATTCGTCAACATGCAGATGATGCTTCTCAATAACTGCATTAAATAATAATCCAAGCGTCACTCGTCGGTGCGCCATATGCTTTAAAT
Source organism: Rickettsiella endosymbiont of Aleochara curtula (assembly GCF_964030935.1). Lineage (NCBI taxonomy): Bacteria > Pseudomonadati > Pseudomonadota > Gammaproteobacteria > Legionellales > Coxiellaceae > Rickettsiella > Rickettsiella endosymbiont of Aleochara curtula. Next base: position 1,308,010 of record NZ_OZ034990.1, on the reverse strand, counting down.
CTGTTTTTTCAATTTCTGATAAGCTTGCTTTTTCCTTGCCTTGTTGTTCCTGCTGCCTGTTAACATCGTGCTCTAAACGTTGAAACTCTTGATTAAGTGCTCCCTGCGGCAATTCATTAATAGCATGCATAGTAACCAATTTATCTATGGCCTGGGCTTTTAATTTTTCACGCAAAACTCTATCTAACTCTATCTGCATATGCTGTCTAACTTGATCCTTTAGTGCTTCGACAGTGCCCTCTTTAATATCCAAGCGTTTTGCAAAAGCATTATCTAATTCAGGTAATTTTGCTCTAGCAATCTTTTTTATTTTTATTGTTGCTGCGTTAGCCTGTTCAGATCCTTGCTGTTCCGGAAGTAAAATCGATAAAACGTCGCCGGCAACGCTGGATAAAAGGACTGAAAATCCTTCAGGAATTTTATCTTCCTCCAGAACCCACTGTAAATCTTTACGCGTTTTCTCTTCTGCATCAGCGAAAACGATATCAAAGCTCACCTGATCGCCATAACCGGCTTTATCAGACACTTCAATCCATTCAGCATATTGCTTACGCATTTGCTCTAACACCCTATTTATATCTTTCTCGGTTATGTCTACTTTATGCCTTTCTAAGCTAGCACCTTTTAATGTAGGGGTCTCTATTTGAGGATAAATTTCAAAGCTCGCTGTATAAATCAGATCTGAACCTGGCTCTGCTTTTATGGACTCAATATGGGGCTGTCCTACCGGATTTAAAGTCTCCTGCTCTAAAGCGGTCGATAAGCTAATCTGTAAAGACTTTTCGATGACCTCTTGCCATATACTATTTCCATAAAGCTTCTCGATATGGCTCGCTGGAACTTTTCCGGGTCGAAACCCATCTAAACGCGTTTTCTTAGCTAATTCAAGAAGATGTAGCTTCTTTCTCTCTTCTAACTGCCTGATAGGTACCGTCACATTTAGACGTCGAGTAAAATTATCGACACTCTCTACCGAAACTTGCATTTCATTCATAAATTTTAAGGCTCTTATCGTTGTAAAATCCTAGGGGCCATGCTGGTGCGAAAGGAGAGACTCGAACTCTCAAGGGTTTAAACCCACTGGAACCTAAATCCAGCGCGTCTACCAATTTCGCCACTTTCGCAAAGGTCGTTAATTATACAGTATCTTATCATGAAAAAAATCAATCTTGTGAATTTGTCAGCCAGCTAGCTGCTTGCTTGGCAAAATAGGTCAAAATACCATCAGCTCCAGCCCGTTTCATAGCCAAAAGGCCCTCTAAAATACTCTCGCGCTCATTCAAATACCCATGCGCAATAGCTATTTTTTGCATCGCATATTCGCCACTTACCTGGTAAACAAAAGTAGGTACCCCAAATTGCTGCTTAATACGATAAAGAATATCCAAATAGGGCATTCCTGGCTTTACCATGACTATATCTGCCCCTTCAGCAAGGTCCAATGCTACCTCCTGTAGAGCCTCATTACTATTCGCAGGGTCCATTTGGTATGTCTTCTTGTTGGCACTTTTTAATTGCCCAGATGTTCCTATTGCATCACGGAAGGGTCCATAAAAATGAGAGGCGTATTTGGCTGAATAGGCAATAATTTGGGTGTTTGGAAAGCCCTGCTCCTCTAAAGCCTTACGAATCCAACCAATTCTACCATCCATCATATCAGAAGGAGCGATAGCATCCACACCGGCTTGTGCATAGCACAGCGCCTGTTTAACCAATATCTCTATCGACTTATCATTTAAAATAACACCCTGTTCAGATAAAAGCCCGTCATGACCATGCGCCGTATAAGGATCAAGCGCAACGTCTGTGATGATCCCCATTTCCGGAAAATTCTTTTTTAACACTCTTATTGCATGGGGAATTAAGCCCTCCCCATTATAGGCCTCGCAAGCGTCCCAGGTTTTATTTTTTACAGGTATAACTGGAAATAAGGCAATCGCAGGTATTCGCAGCTGCTGTAAAACAGCAACTTCATCCAGTAAATAGTCTAAGGTAAACCGCTCTATCCCAGGCATCGTTACTATCTTCTGTCTTTGATTTTCCCCAGGAAGCAAAAATAGTGGGCAAATTAAATCATCGCAGCTGAGCCTAGTTTCACGTATTAAGCGCCGACTAAATTGATTTTCTCTTAAACGACGTAAGCGCGTATGAGGAAACTGGCGCATAGAGTACCCCTATTAACTTGTTCTATGTTTCACAATACTTTAACTTATAAAACAACATATTCAAACAATACTTAATGCCGTACTTGTATTGTTTCATTTGTTTTTGTTAGAATCACCGCCTCTACTCATAAGAGTAGTAAACGCACTTAGAAAGCTTCGGAGCTTCCCAGTTATGAAAACATTGATGGCCAAACCCGGCCTTATTAAACAAAAGTGGCTTTTGATTGATGCCTCAGGAAAAACCTTAGGCAACTTAGCTACTAAAATAGCCCATATTCTGCGCGGAAAGCATAAGCCAGAATTTACTCCTCATGTTGATACTGGCGATTATATCGTTGTTATTAATGCTGAAAAAGTGACTGTAACCGGTACAAAGGCTAAAAATAAACTATATGAACGCTATACAGGTTATCCTGGCGGGCTAAAATCCATTTCTTTTGAGAAATTGCAAAAAAGTTTTCCTACTAGAATTATTGAAAAAGCTGTTAAGGGTATGCTACCTAAAAATCCTTTAGGTTATGCCATGATAAGTAAACTTAAAGTCTATGCTGGCTCTTCACATCCTCATAGCGCTCAAAATCCTGAACCAACTAGCATTGATAGGTTATAAAAACTATGGCACTAGAACAGAATTATGGTACGGGTCGCCGTAAAACAGCAACCGCAAGAGTATTCCTCAGAAAAGGCACTGGTATTATCCAAGTAAATGGCCGTGCTTTGGAAAATTACTTTGGCCGCGAAACTGCGCAGATGATTGTTAATCAGCCTCTAGAAGTTGTCGACCAAATGGGTAGATTTGATATCACAGTAACTGTTTCCGGCGGGGGAAGCAGCGGTCAAGCAGGCGCTGTTCGACACGGGATAAGTCGCGCTTTAATAAATTATGACGAATTAACTACTGTAAATGCCGATGATACTGCTGAAAACGACACCTCATTTCGTCGATTATTGCGCCGCGCTGGTTTAGTTACCCGAGATGCAAGAAAAGTTGAACGTAAGAAAGTAGGTCGACATAAAGCGCGTAAAGGAACTCAATACTCAAAACGATAATTTATGTTATTTAAGTAAAACATAAATATCGCAACACAGTTTTTTATCGACGAAAAAAATGGAAGAAAATCGTCGCCATTTACTGGCTGTTATAATAACTATCATGGCTGGATTTGGTATAGCCGCTAGTGCTATACCTTTTTTGGCATCATTACAGCCGACTGCCGAAACACTCGCCCTAGCCATTGATCCTATTGAAGTTGATCTAACGCATCTCGCACCTGGAGAATCCATGGTGGTTGCTTGGCAAAATAAGCCTGTTTGGATCATCCGGCGAACCCAAGCAATGTTAGATAATCTTTCTAACATTCATTCTTTATTGCGTGATCCAGATTCTTTAACAGAACAGCAGCCCGCTTATGCCCGTAATGAATATCGTTCTCTGAACCCCGAGTATTTAATTCTTATTGGTTTATGCACTCATCTAGGCTGCTCTCCTCTATTTAAACCCATGCTGGGAGAATTAAATCGTAAATGGCCAGGCGGGTTATATTGTCCCTGCCATGGTTCTAAGTTTGATCTCGCTGGACGGGTTATGAAAGGAGTGCCGGCTCCCACTAATCTCAAAATTCCACCTTATCGGTTTATCGATGAACATACGGTTGTAATAGGTGAAAATCCAAGGTTAGTATAAATGCAAAAATCATTATCCAATTGGTTATCGCAACGTTTTCCAATTAATGAATACATACGCCAACATTTAACACAATATTACCTGCCGAAAAATCTCAATTTTTGGTATTTCTTTGGATTTTTAAGTCTTTTTACTTTTTTTTTACAATTTTTGACCGGAATATGGTTAACTCTATTTTACACCCCTACGCCTGAAGGCGCATTTAATTCAATCGAAATGATAATGCGAGATATACCATACGGATGGTTATTGCGTTATCTACATTCTAGTGGCGCTTCTGTTTTTTTTATTTTAATTTACGCACATATCTTTCGTAGCCTTTTATATGGATCCTATAAAAAACCTAGAGAGCTAGTTTGGTTGTTAGGCGTATTTCTTTATATTATTTTGCTACTAGAAGCATTCCTCGGCTATTTACTCCCCTGGGGACAGACATCCTACTGGGCAAGCCAAATTGGTACTTCGTTGCTAGATGCGATTCCAAAGATTGGGCCAACGCTAACACTTTGGATTCGTGGTAATAATGTGGTATCAGGAGAAACTTTACATCGTTTTTTTGCATTCCATGTGATAGCTATACCTTTATCAATAATATTTCTAATTCGGTTACACCTTATTGCTTTACATAAGGTTGGTTGTAATAATCCTGAGGGGATTTGTATACCAACAAAACCATACTTACACAATAAGGCTCTTTTTAAAGTACCTTTTCACCCTTATTATACGATCAAAGAATTACATGCTTTACTAATTTTTTTATTTATTTTTTCCATCATCGTATTTTTTTTTCCAGAAATGTATGGATATTTCCTTGATACAAATAATTTTATACCAGCAGACCCTTTACTAACTCCTAGCCATATTCAACCATTATGGTATTTAGCACCTTTTTATAGCGTATTATGTGTTATCCCTAATAAGTCATTGGGTATTTTAGTTATGGGAGGCGGGCTTTTCATGCTATTTTTGTTGCCATGGCTCGACCGTAACCCAGTTCGATCGATGCGCTACCGAGGAAATTATTCTCGCTGCGCCTTAGCAATTTTTACCTTAAGTTTTGGCCTACTTAGTTATATCAGTACAAGCATACTTACACCCCATAAGATACTTCTCGTGCAAATTTTATTACTAAATTATTTTCTTTTTTTTCTCCTGATGCCCATCTATACAAAATATGAAAAAAACAAACCTCTACCACTATCCATATGTGGAAAATAAGTGCATTTTTTCTATTTATCCTAATATTTTCGCCGCCACTAGCAAATCCTTCTGAACATAAGCTAGTAAAATTTTCATCATCTGACTTGGCCTCCTTACAGCGCGGAGCAAAATATTTTATGAATTACTGCTCAGGGTGTCATTCTCTACAATATATGCGTTATAATCGACTTGGAGTCGATTTAAACATTGATGATAAATTCAACTCATCCACCCAACAACGACTAAAAGATAATCTTGTTTTTACTCAAGCTAAAACTAGCGATACAATAAAATCAAACTTGCAAAAAAAACAGGGGTTAGTATGGTTTGGAAAGCCTCCTCCTGACCTTTCTTTGAGTATTCGGGCAAGAAATGCTGATTGGGTGTATAATTACTTGCTTAGCTTTTATTTGGATGATACGAGGCCTTTTGGAGTTAACAATAGTTTCATTAAAAACACCGCAATGCCGGATCCATTAGCGATAATACGTATGGATACCCATACTTATCATAATTTAAAGAATACTAACGATCGGTTATCCCTAAAAATTAGTAATCGTGCAATTTACTCACATTCTAATAAAAGTAGCTCAAAAATCCCTACATTAGAAGAAGTAGTCATTGATTTAGTTAATTTTTTAGCTTATATAGCCGACCCTACAAAAAATAATCGTCAATCATTGGGAAAAAAAGTATGCGGATTCTTATTGGTATTAACTTATTTTGTTTATATTTTAAAAAAGCAAATATGGGGAAATATAAAAAAATAAACTATTTTCATAAACCATGAAAAATGTTTTAAATTATTAATATGGAGAACCTTTTATATGGCACAACCTGCCGGTAAACGTTCAACGATGAGTTTATATGCAAATATCAATGACCCTTATAGCCATAGGGTGCGTATTGTTTTGGCAGAAAAAGGAATTAGTGCGGAGATTGTAGAAGTATCGCCTACAGATTTACCTGAAGGGTTGTTACAACACAACCCTTATGGCACTGTTCCCACTATTATTGATCGAGATCTCGTCCTTTATGAAACAAATATTATTACCGAATATTTAGATGAACGCTTTCCACATCCTCCTTTGTTACCGGTTTATCCGGTAGCTCGTGCTAAAAGTCGACAGATGATCTATAGAATTGAACGGGACTGGTACCCTTTATTACAGCAGATTGAAAGCGGGTTAAATAATGTTAAAGTAACTAAGCCTACAGAATCTATGCAGGCCGCTCAAAAGAAATTGGAAGGCAGTTTGGCTAGTCTAGCACCTATATTTGCTGGTAAATCATTTTTCTTGAGCGACGAATTTACTTTGGTGGATTGTTGCATGGCGCCGTTATTATGGCGCTTGCACCGTTTAGATATTAAACTAGCACCCATGCCAAGTGCTATCAAAGAATACGAAGAGCGCTTATTTAAACGCCCCTCATTTAAAGCTACTTTAAATGAGGTCGAATTTGGAGTAAAAATTTAAAATGATGACCTCAAATCGTTCCTATTTATTACGAGCATTTTATGATTGGATTATGGATAATCAATTAACCCCGTATATTCTTTTAGATACTGAACTGCCTCACGTAGAAGTACCAAAACAATGTGTAAAAGATGGTAAAATTACTTTAAATATCTCCAATGATGCTGTATTAAATTTGAAAATAGATACTCAAGCTGTACAATTTGAGGCAAGTTTTAATGGTCAATCGATGCTTATTTACGCCCCCATTCAAGCAGTATTAGCCATCTATACACGCGAAAATGGTCAAGGCATGGTTTTTACAGAGGAAGAAAGCGGTGACGGGGACGGAAATCCTACTCCTCCTCGGGTTAGACCGGGAACGCAACCCAAGCTTTCTATTGTTAAATAGATGTCATCATCAATCATAATTGGATGGAGAGAATTTGTATCTTTGCCTGAATTGGGTATACCGCGTTTGAAAACTAAAGTAGATACTGGCGCACGAACCTCGGCGTTACATGCCTGTTGCGTAGAGGTTATTGAAAAGGCTCCCCATCAGAAACAAGTATCTTTTATCATACATCCTCAACCCAAACGTTTCCCTGAAAAATCGATTAAATGCATTGCTGACTTAATCGATATACGTGAAATTACAGACTCTGGTGGCCACAAGGAAAGTCGATGTGTTATTCAAACCTCTATCGTTCTCGGCACTCAATGCTGGCCGATAGAAATTACTTTGACCAGTAGAGATAATATGCGTTTTAGAATGCTATTAGGCCGCACTGCTTTAAAACAACGTTTTCTCGTTGATCCAACACATTCTTATTTATACAGTAAAAAAACTATAATCCCATGAAAATTGCAATTTTGTCTCGTCGTCCAAAACTCTATTCTACGCGCCGTTTAGAAGAGGAAGCTAAGAAAAGAGGACATCAGGTTAAAATTATAGATACGTTGCGATGCTATATGAACATCACAACGCAAAACCCATATATACACTATAAAGGAAAAATTCTTGATAAATTCGATGCAATTATTCCAAGAATTGGCGCTTCGATCACCTTTTATGGCGCCGCATTAGTCAGACAATTTGAAATGATGGGTATATTTGTTGCGAATAACTCAATTGCTATTACCCGAGCTCAAGATAAACTCCGTTCCTTACAAATTTTATCTCGAAAAGGAGTAGGCTTACCTATTACCGGATTTGCATATTCTCCTGATGACATTCAAGATCTAATCAGCATGGTAGGTGGCCCGCCCTTAGTTATTAAAATTTTAGAAGGCACACAAGGTATTGGTGTAGTGTTAGCGGAGACTCAGCAGGCGGCGATTAGTGTTATTGAAGCTTTTTTAGATTTACAAGCTCATATTATGGTTCAAGAATATATCAAAGAAGCTAAAGCTGCGGATATTCGTTGCTTCGTAGTCAATGGCAAAGTCATTGCTGCTATGGAAAGGCAAGCGAAATTAGGGGAATTTCGTTCTAATATCCATCGTGGAGGAACCGTAAGACTGGCTAAATTAAGCTCTGAAGAACGAGCGACTGCGGTTCGGGCCGCTAAGGTTATTGGTCTCAATATTGCAGGTGTTGACTTATTACGCTCAAACAGAGGCCCTTTGGTAATGGAAGTGAATTCCTCTCCTGGATTAGAGGGAATTGAAAAGGCCACGCAAAAAAATGTTGCTGAAATCATTATTAAATCTATCGAAAAAAGATCCAATAAGCATTAATCAATGCAGAAATAATACTGACAACAAGCAGATTTTTTGAAAATGGGCCACGTTGAGGGCAATCGGAGTGTATTAAGATACATGAGGACTGCGAACTGAACGGCAACATGGTCAGAAATTCACCGCGAACAGTGTAGTTGACTCTATAATGTGGTCATCGTATAAATCAAAACATGATAACCAACGCATACCCCTTTTCACCTTTAGCAACGCGCTTACGCCCCAAGCGTTTAGATGAGTTTTTTGGCCAAACCCACTTATTGGGGCCCCAAAAGACTTTACGACTCGCCATACTTAACGGCCAGTTACATTCGATGATCTTGTGGGGCCCTCCCGGAACAGGGAAAACAACTTTGGCTTCTTTAATAGCCAATCACATCCAAGCCAGATTTGTATCATTATCCGCATTGCAATCTGGTGTTAAAGAAATAAGAAAGCTTGCAGAGGATACAAAAATTCATCTCAATCCAGCATCACCCAAAAAAACTATCTGTTTTATAGATGAAATTCACCGCTTCAACAAATCTCAACAAGATTCACTTTTACCTTTTGTTGAATCGGGACTCTTCATATTGATTGGTGCTACGACAGAAAATCCTTCTTTTGAAATTAATAACGCCTTACTTTCGCGAACTCGAGTGTATGTATTAAAAAAATTGGGTATAGAAGAAATTATCCAGATCATTGATCGTGCTTTAAGTAATAATGAGGATGGATTAGGCAAAAGAAATTTGATAATGGAAACTTCCGTAAAAGAACAACTAGCGCATATTGCTGATGGAGATGCGCGTCAGGCTTTAAATCTTCTGGAAATTGCCTCAGACCTAGCAGAAAATAACATTATAGATGAAAACACATTAAAAGTAGTTACTCAAACCAATCTGCGTCGTTTTGATAAAGGCGGCGAGATTTTTCATGATCAAATTTCTGCTTTACATAAATCAGTACGCGGATCGGATCCAGATGCTGCACTTTACTGGCTTGCACGTATGCTCGATGGCGGTTGTGACCCCTTATATATAGCGCGGCGTATACTCCGTATGGCAAGCGAAGATATAGGTAATGCTGATCCTCGAGGGTTGCAATTGGCTTTAGGCGCATGGGAAGTACAAGAACGTTTAGGCAGTCCCGAAGGCGAGCTTGCTTTAGCTCAAGCCATTGTTTATTTGTCCTGTACTGCAAAAAGTAATGCCGTTTATACTGCATTTAATGCGGCTATGAAAGATGCACAAGAAAACGGGACGTTAGAAGTACCTCTACATTTGAGAAATGCCCCAACTCAATTAATGCGCAAATTAAATTATGGAAAAAACTATCGTTACGCCCACGATGAACCTAACGCCTATGCCGAGGGAGAATGCTATTTTCCTGAACAATTAAAGGAACGACAGTATTATTTTCCTGCTCCTCGCGGTTTGGAACTTAAAATTGCAGAAAAACTTGCGCGATTAAAAAAATCAGAAAAAATATAAAAAATATTTTTAATTTATGATTAGACCCATTGCATAACCCAGCGATGGGCTTGAGTTCGAGGCAAACGATAGTCGAGGACCGTAAGCTAACGTTTAACAAAGAAATTAGAGTCTATCACGCAGGGTTATGTTGTGTTCTTCTAACCAAAATTTAACAGCCCTATAATCCACCTTACCACTGCCTAGTAATGGCATGCTACCAATAAAATATAATCTCCGCGGTAAACTTAACTCAGATAATCCCTTCTCTCTGTATGCTTTAATAAGTGTAGGCCGAGTTGCCAATTTATAATCCGTGACTAAAACAAGTTGCTCACCTTTTTTTGCATCGGGAACGCTTAATATTGCATGGTGTTTATCAGGCCATAAGTCATAAATTATATTCTCTATTGCGGTTAAAGAAACCATTTCACCACTAATTTTTGCAAAACGTTTAGCCCTATCTTTTATAGACAGGTATCCTTCCTCATCTACCTCAACAATATCTCCTGTATCATACCAACCATGGCTGGGGGGGATAATTTCGCCAATTGGTTCTTTGCTTAAATAACCTAACATTACATTAGGGCCTGATATCAATAGGCGACCTCCCTGCTCAATTTCGGGAACAGGTTCAATTTCATAACGAATACCTGGTAAAAAATTACCTACCGTACCTGGTTTATTTTGCATTGGTGTATTAACACTAATAACTGGAGATGCTTCTGTCACACCATAACCTTCAAAAATACGAATTCCAAACTTTTCCATCCACAGTTTACGTGTTTTTTCTTTTAATTTTTCCGCACCGGCAAAAACGTAACGAATGCTATAAAAATCATAGGGGTGAGCATAACGACCGTAACCTGCTAAAAAAGTATCTGCTCCAAACATGATGGTGGCATTACATTCATAAATCATATTAGGAACTTTACGATAATGTAAAGGTGATGGATAAATAAAGGTTTTTATTCCATGATAAATAGGTAAGATGATGCATGCAGTTAATCCAAAAGCATGAAAAAATGGTAATGAACTAAAGAAAATATCTCGATGATTAAAATCGACTTGTGTAGTCACTTGCGCCAGATTTGCTTGTATATTTTTATGACTAAGGACCACTCCCTTGGGCTCACCCTCTGATCCAGAAGTAAATAAAATAACTGCTGGATCTTGTGGGTTAGTACCTTTTTTTAATTTTTTATAATAATAATACTGAGGAAATCGGCTTAATAAACTCGCTCGAAGTTTGTCTTTCCAAGTGATTTCTGCCTTTAAATCTTCTAAGTAAATAATTTGAATAGACTTTTTACTTAATCGGTTAATGAGTTCAAATAGATTACCTACTTCAATAAATTTTCTGGAAGTAAATATGCAATGAACCTGAGCAAGCTTGCAAGCTGATTCTATTTGAGCAGAGCCCGCTGTGTAATTTAACAAAGCAGGTACTCTACCGTAGGCTTGTAATGCAAAAAAACTAACGACTGCAGTCACCATGTTAGGCAACAATAACCCTACTGCTTCCTGATATTTAGTATACCGACAAATGTAAGGACCTAAAATAAAACAACGAGTTATTAATTGATTATAGTTAATAGGTACTCGAGTGACATCTTCTAATATTTTTGTAGAACCCTTATGAATCGATTTTGCTTCTAATAAAGATTGAAATAAGGTTTTATTATAGTCTGTGCTTTGAAATAACATTTCCACCATCATGTCATAAAGCTGATTACTAATAAGTTGTCTTCTTTTTCGACTACTCATAGTAGGGTCAACAATAAATTTTCTAGGTGGTAAAATTGAAATAGAAATTTTAGGAAACCACCGTATTTGGACTTTTCCCCATAAGCGGGAAAAAGGAGTGTATTGCGCCCCTTGTAAGCGTATAGGTAGCAAATTTACTTTGGCATGATCCGCTATTAATCCTGGCCCTTCATAAAGTTTCATCAACGCCCCGGTCGTAGTAATTCTTCCTTCCGGAAAAATCACACATTTTTGTCCTTTCTTTACCTCTTTAATTAAAGTCTTGATAGCTAAAGGATTTAAAGGGTCTAACTCAAAAACTTTAGAAAAATATAAAAAGGGCCGTATCCACCAAATACGCGATGTAAAACTGTTTATCGCAAATAAAAGTTCGTCCGGTAAAAATGCATAAATTAGGGCAACATCTAGAAATGATGTATGGTTGGCTACAATTACGACACTTTCACCTGCATCTTTATAATTCTCAAACCCACTTAACTTAACGTCATAAAGACATCTTAATATCTTTCGTAAAATCGGTTTAATCAATCCTTGGGGTATTAATCTTGTTGCATAGATAGCCAATCCTGCATTGATAATTCCTAATAATAAAAAAATCTGTATAACACTTAAATCAATTTTAAGTAAAAAAATAATAATAATACTGGAAATGACTATAAAAAAAGAATTAATGATATTAGTAGCGGCAATGGTTCGGGCACGGTGTTCAGCAGCCGTATCTGTTTGGATTAAGGCATATAGTGGCACTGCGAAAATACCCCCACTAACAGATAAACCCAACAAGTCTATACAAATTCGCCAATGTGTTAAGGAATTAAAAAAGCTAGCGAAATTAGTCAGTTTTTGAGGATTATAGATTGAATGTGTAGAAGCAAAATAAAGATCAATCATAAAAATACTCATCAACCAAAGGCTAATAGGTATCCATTTCATGGTTATTCTATGTTTTAGTAATCGATTACAGACTAGTGAGCCACAAGCAATACCTACTGTAAAAATAACTAAAAAAAATGTTACTACACTGGCATCTGCATGCAAAATATTCTTAGTAAAACTAGGAAATTGTGTTAAAAAAGTAGCGCCTATCACCCAGAACCAAGAAATTGCGAGTATTCCTAAAAAAACTTTTTTTTCTGTTTTTACTTGCTGAATAATTTTTGCTGAAGCCTGAATAAAACCTAAATTCAATTTTAAATTAGGATTTGCCTTTGTCGTTTGTGGAATATAAAAACTAGCAAATAATCCAAGACCAGCGATAGAAATTATTATGGCAGAAATCCATCTTAAATCCGTATGATTAGCAATTAATAAACCACCTAATATAGTTCCTATCAAGATAGCAATAAATGTGCTTGCTTCCACTAATGCATTGCCGGCAATTAATTCATTCTTTTCTAATAAATCCGGTAAAATAGCGTATTTGATGGGGCCAAAAAAACTTGAATGTATCCCCATAAAAAATAACACTAACATCAATAAACTTACTGAATGAAGGTAAAAACCTAAGCTAGCCAACAGCATAAAAATACATTCAAATCCTTTTATAATAATGGTCAGATATCTTCGGCTTAGCTTATCGGCCAATTGTCCCGCAAATGCGGAGAAAAGGAAAAAAGGTAAAATAAACAACCCGGCCGCGAGAGTGACTGAAAGCTGCTGCAACAATAGGGATTGGGTGATGAGTTGATAAGTAATTAAGATAATTAATGCGTTTTTAAAAACATTATCATTAAATGCACCTAAGAATTGAACTAACAATAAGGGGACAAATCGTCGATTTTTTAATAAAGAAAACTGCCTAAATACGGGCATAAACCCTCTCAATGAGGCCAAGTAGATGCCTCAGATAAAAAATTTTACCAGTATAACATACGAAAAACGCTTGCTTTTATACCCCTTTTTTTCTAAGTTCTGATAAAAATTTCTAGTCAGGGTATAAAATTAAGTGGAAAATAAAAAAACGAATACTTAGACATCGAAATTATAGGATGCAAGACTTAGCTGTAATGAATAGACCAGTTGATATTAATTGATTGCGCAGGTATTATCCTTACCCGCAGTTGGCACAAGTTTTTTGCTCATAGAGTGGCTTATTATGCCAACGCTTAACATAAGTTTGGTGGGATACGGGGTATAGCGCAGTCTGGTAGCGCGCCTGCTTTGGGAGCAGGATGTCGGGGGTTCGAATCCCTCTACCCCGACCAAATTTTTGTATTTATGCTTAATTTTTAAGCATAAAAAATAGTAAATTTATCATATCAAGATAATTAATTAGGTACAGCAAGATATATTTGTACTATTTTTAGCATTGCTAGCATTAGAAAATACAATAAATTAAATCAACACACTATAGATAATAGCTTTAAACTTTAGGAACCTAGCCCTGTTATTTAAATTTTTATAAGATGATAATTTTTCAGGAAAGCGCCTGTAGCTCATCTGGATAGAGCATCGGCCTTCTAAGCCGAGGGTAGCAGGTTCGAGTCCTGCCAGGCGCACCAAATTTTCCTAATACCTCTTGATGTCTTATGGTGGACGTAGCTCAGTTGGTAGAGCCCCGGATTGTGATTCCGGTTGTCGTGGGTTCGATCCCCATCGTTCACCCCATTTTTGGGCCGTTAGCTCAGCTGGTAGAGCAGTAGACTCTTAATCTATTGGTCGATGGTTCGATCCCATCACGGCCCACCAGTAAAATCAATTAGCTTAATTCTTCTCGCATTGATAAATGATTTTTATTTTCTATTAAGCACCATTCATCTTTGAATAGTTTGAATTATAAAGATCAGCTATAGTAGCAAATATAACAATAACTAATCCGGAAAGTGTTACTAAAATCGCGTCTGCTCCTATTTTTATTAGAATAACATAAAAACACACTTTTAAAATTTCCTCTTCCTACGACCAAAAACGTGAACCTACAAATCAAAGATCATCTCTAAGATTTTCCTCTAATTACAGAGGCTTAAACCTTTTTTAACTTGCTTCAAAATTTTTATTCACTAAACTGAAAAATGCATTGAATTTTATCTAGGAGATCGAGATGTCTCTTGTTAAAGGAAAAGCCGCTAAAACTTCTAAAGGATTTTCAGCTAATGTGAAACAAGAAATTAAAGCGGGTAAGCCTCAGAAGCAAGCCGTTGCTATTGCTTATAGCATGACTCGAAAAAAAACCAATAAAACTAAAAAAAACAAATAACTACTTCAAATATCGAGATTATTTGGGAAGTAATTCTTTATGAAATAGAGCGGCCTGTTTTTCGCCTCATTAAAGGTTCTTCCCAGATATTCGCCAATGATACCTAAGGTAAATAGTTGTATGCTACCTAAGAATAAAATAACCACCATTAAAGAAGGATAGCCTCTAGCAGGATCGCCAAACAATAGAGTTTTACTAATGATGACAATCCCATAAATAAATGCAATGAAAGCGGTGATTAAGCCCAAATAACTGGCCAATTTAAGTGGCATGATAGTAAAAGAAGTTATTCCTTCTATAGCAAAATTCCATAGTTCAAAATAGCTCCATTTAGTTTTCCCCGCAAAACGCTCATCCATTTTGTAATCAATGCTTTTTTGTGGATAACCTATCCATGCAAATAAACCTTTCATAAAACGATGCTGTTCATTAATTTTTTTTACCGCATCAACCGCACGCCTACTTAGTAGACGGAAATCACTCGCATGACTAGGAATCTGAATTTTTGCTACTGAATTGATAATGTTATAAAAAATATGAGTTAAGTTTCTTTTGATCCATGACTCGATCTGACGATTCATAGGTCTAGCATAAACGATGTCATATCCTTGTTTAGCAATTTGAATAAATTTTGGAATTAATTCAGGAGGATGTTGTAAATCTGCGTCAATAATTATAACAAATTCACCTTGTGCATAATTTAAACCGGCAGTTAAAGCAACTTCTTTACCAAAATTTCGACTTAAGGCCAAATATGAAATACGTGGATCATACTTTTTCAATTCAATAATAATTTTATCAGAACCATCCTTACTTCCATCATCCACATATAAGATTTCGATAGGTTGAGGAATAGATTTTAAAGCTGTAATAAGACGCGAATGAAAATTTTTTAAAACTTCATGCTCATTATAAACGGGAATAATCACAGTTAAAAATATAGGTAAAAAGATATTTTCTTTCATACAGAATGTTTGTTAGGACCGAAGGTCCAATATCGATGTATCAAGAAATTCCAGAATAAAATAATACCTGATGCTAAAATTTGACTTATTATATAAGAATAATAAATTAGAGAGATTTTCATCAATGAGAAATTAAGAAAAAGACCAAATACGGAATTCAATGTAAATCTTACCAAAGATTTTTTATGCGATAAACTACTTTTAAAAGTAAAGTAATGATTTAACGTATAATTAATCAACGCTCCAGCAATATAACCAACAGTAGAAGCCCAAATAGGTTTTATAAAAAGAAATTCAACAAAACTTATCAAAATTGAAAACTGAATCAATGCTGATAGGGCGCCTACTATAAAAAAACGAGAAAATTGTTTTGTGATAGTTTTCATAAAGTAGTAGTGGCTAGTGAGAATAAGAACACGCTTTTCCTTGACATAATAAATAAATAGTTGTCCCCTGTTGACCTAACTTAATATGCTTACACAATCTCCCCAATTTAGGGTCAATTTTATCATTAATTACAAAATAATTTTTTTCCTTGGCAAAACGAGTATCGCGTAAAGGAGGGCTAGGATAAATTAACCTATCGATTTCAGCAATGACACTTAATCCTGTAGCCACGGAATCGTTTGTATACACTGGAAACCTTTTTGTTTTTAGTATAATTTGCTTAGCAGCGACGGCATAATCTCCTCTATAATGAAGCTGATAATAATACATGAGCGCTAATGCAATATACTTGACTAAAATTGCTAGTGCTAACCAACATATAATTGCCTTTAGTTGCCTTTTAGGCAAATGCCAAAGCCATATTGCCAATAATAAAGCAATAAATGGATATAATGGTAGTATATATCGGATACTCGTGTGTGGTACCAACCAATAAGGAATAAAATTAACTAAAGTTATCCCTAAAAGAATTTTCATTGGATAGAGATTAAACGTTATTTTTTCAAATTTTCTTTTAACAAAATAATAAATTAGAAGTCCCGATGCCGGTAAAAAACGACATAACATCTCGAATGGGAAAATTACCACCTGTTGAATATAACAGCGCCAGTTAATAGTATGAAACTTACTTAAAATATCAGTCCACATACCTATTTCGGTTATTTTATGCGAAGCAATATTCCAAAAAAAATAATAAAAAATGGAAAACGTATAAGGCAATAAATTTAGAGGCCTCAACAGAAAATTTTGATTTTTTTCGTCATAATAAATAATGAAAATAAACGAAACTATATAAAATACATAGGCTGTTAATGCTTTGGTCATAAAAGCAGCAATTAAGGCAATTACAGATAGCCAGACAAAAGCATATCGCTGCTCTAAATTTGCTACCCATAAAAAGGAAATTGCACTTACTACAAAAAAAGCAAATAAAGGATCCGAGTAAGCAAGCCAGCCATGATAAAACAAGGCATCGCTAGTAAGGTACACTAATGCAGCAAATAGTCCAAAATGAAGCGTTTTAAATAAGCGATTTGCCAGCCACATTAACATAAAACTTGTAGCAATCGTTGCTAAAGCTGTAACTAAACGCGAAGCAATTAGCATATGCTCCCAGCCTATCAAGCTCGAAAAATAAATGATCAACCAGTTTAAAAGTGGCGGTCGCCAATAAGGTAATCCATAAGTAGTTGGATAAAGAAAGTGATGTTGATACCACATTTCATAAGAGGAAATAGTGTAGGTAGCTTCTTCTCCTATGTATGGAAAAAATAAACTCAGAAAGAAGCTTGCAATGGCTAAACTAAGCAAGCATTTTAAAATAATTGAAAAATCCTTATCAGACATATTCGATATCCAACTTAAATATTTTTAATTATAGCGCCAAGACAGAACCGCTAAGAAAAAATAAAAAACCCCGATAAAGATAAAACTTATCATAAAGCGGCCTTCAGCTTGGACTGCAGAACCAATCATTATCCCCACTAAATTACCTAGTTTTAATGAAGTGTTACCCAAACCCACAATTTGTGAGCGTCTTTCATCTTTAATACCTTTTAATAAAAAGGTAAAAAGTATTAAAGAAATAGCGCCCAGACTTATACCGAGAAATAAACTTAGTACAAACGCTAAATAAGCTTTAGTAACAAAAGCAAAGCCACAGTAGACTAAGCCGCTCATTAACAATGCGGTGACTAGAATCCGCTTTCCCCAAGTCATATACCCTTTCTTATTATCAAGGAATCGACCAAGATTAGGTGTAGTTAAGGACATCATCAACGCCATTAATGCATAAATGATTCCCACTGTTATGTTACCTGAATGTAATTGTTCGACGACATATAAAGAAAAAAAAGGTGTTGACATCCATCGTGCAGCTTGAGTAAAGCAAATTAGAAAAAGTAAAAAATTTTCACCCGGATAAATTTTTTTTATTTTTTTTATGGTGTTTATTATATTTTCTTTGTTAATTGGATTTTCAATTAGAAACTTAGCTAATAAAATTGAAACTACTATACAAATAAACCCGGAAGTCGCAAAAATAGATGAATATCCGTAATAATTAGCTAAAAATCCACCGCAGATAGGACCCACAATGCTACCTAATGCTGTAGCCGATTGTAAACGACCAACTATCCGACTGTGTGCATTAATGGGGGAAATTTTTAATGACCATGCTTGCGCAGCTGCCGTAAAACCTGCTAAGGCCCCTTGTAATAACCTAATCGCTAAAATCCACCATGGATTTTTAAAAGAAATTAATGCCCATTGGGTAATGGCCAATGCAAACCCCGCTCGGAGTATCATTTTTTTATATCCGATGTTCTCACCTATTTTCGTCCAAAACAAGGTTGTAAAAATAGTGGTCAGCATTGGAGCCATATAAATGGCTCCAGTCCAATATTGTAATGTTTTAGCGTCAAAAGAATGGTAAGAAGACAGAATTAATGGCCAATAAGGATCACTCATATCAAGCATGGCAATAATTATTAGCTGGCTAAGAATTATATAACGTGTCTGCTGACACCAGGCAGAATCTGGTGCACCAATCTTCATACTACGTGCTTAATGGGTTCACTATCTGAGAAAATAAACCATCTCGTAAGTAATTTTTTTCCAAGCGCATGCGAAGCAATGCTTTTACTGGCCAATGAGAATTTAAGATCGTATTAAATTCTTTTTTCCAAGTAATTGGGCACATTCGATTTTTTAACGCATAAAACCTTTGCTCTGTCACTTCTCTAACAATTTTCCAAAAAGGCTTTTCTTCACAATTGAAATAATTCGCTAAGAGCAGTACTATTTCACCTAAGTGTAACTGGTATACCGTATACAAAAGCTGATTTCTTACTGTTTCTTTATTTTTTTGTAAATAGGGGGAGTTTTCAGTTAGATCTAAGTCGATACCCATCAACTGCAGACTTTCGCCATGAATTTCTATACCATCAAAATCTCTAGCTATAAATCTTTTAATTTTTCCATCTCTAAGAATAGCTAAAGTGTTTTGCTGATGGCCTTCTAAAGCAATACCATACAGCAAAAAAAGATCCAAATAACTACCTAATACCAAATCCGTATAATGAAGAAAATACCCTAATGCATCCTGATAAGTTAAACAACCAGATAGCTGCATTATTTCGATAAATAAATTTGTTTCACTCAACGAAGATTTTTCAAAAAAAGCAGCTACGACGATAGCTACCTCATTCGTAGCTAGATGACTGGTAATATTTTCACGAAAAATAGCGGTAAAATGTTTTGCCTCATCTATATTTAACTCCTTTAAATGCAAACCGTAAGACTCGGGTAATAACCCTAAACGCCTAGAAAAGTAATCCTCTGTTTCCAGAATTTTTTTTAGAATATTGCTAATTCTCGGCATATTTTTTGTTGATATAGGTGATAATGTTCGTACGATACTCGTAGCTTGCACCGCAACGGGCAGTTTAATATAAGGAGAATTAGTATTCTCTATAGGTAAAAGAGTACGAAATGATAAAGTTGGACTCGCTATAATTTTAGCTTTATCAAAAATAACTATGATTTTATTTTCGATATAATCTTTAAATAAAGGTGATACAAATGTAAAATAATAAACTTGCCAGGGATGAACCGGAAATGGAATATAATTCCTGGCTTCCAAATTATTTTTTTTCAACTCCTCTAACCAACTTATCCATGCGACTGGGTAACATTCACTAAACCATTCCGTAAAATTCGTATTTTGCTGCATAGATTCAATATGGACAAATTTTTTTCGTACTGCTGCTATGTAAATACCTACTTTAGATTGAAATTCGGGCGAATAATTAATAGTATCCTCAATAGTAAAGCCTAGTTTGGTTTTAGCACAGGGATGGTAAGGATGTCCGCTAAATACAGATTGTTCAAATTGCAAAGAACCATTATCGGTTCTTTGCGATGATTTTAATAAATTATTCAGTTGATGATGCGAGTTTTTTTTACTCCGATCAATCAATTTATTTACACTGTATTTTTTCCAAGTTGAAAGTAATGCATTTTGTAAATGATTAGCTATTTCTTTATAAAATTTTAACCACTGATCCATATTCAAAATACTTTCTAGTTCGTTTTTGACGATATCTAACAATTTCAATGGATCAGTTATAGTTTGTTTTAAGGACGTTGCTTTATGCTTCAAAATTAGGCTGTCGAATTGAGTGAATCTTAGTAAAGAAAATAATTTTACTCGTGTGACATACATAAAATAATTTGATCGTTGTAAATCAAAAATCACTGTAGCGTTTTGGTAATGGTAGGGTAAAATACCTTCCCGCAAAAATGCTAGTAACAGTTGTTTTAGAGAATGTTTATTGACTTCGGAAATACATTCATTGATTGAAAAACTAAAGGTATTTGAATAAAGTTTGTATTGTTCACTGAAGTTTATTTCTTGAGCGGATATCCTGTCTATCACATGCATAATTCTTTCCTTAGAATCCAAATCAGATTATCTGAGTAGTATCTAACTACTAAATGTCTATTGATATATATTTAAGGTAGCTATTATTCATGGTTTTAGAGTTGAGTCAAGAATTCCAATTGAACTATTTTGTTTTTTCCTTTTTAATATATGCTTTAAATTATTTCTTGAGTAAGTAAAAATTAAATATGTCAACATTTTTTATATTCATCTTATTACTAATATGTATTCTATTAAATCTATTCAATTATAAAAAAGCCAGCTTAATAACTGGATCAATTTTAATTGTAAGTTTTCTTGCTATAGGTGACGGCTTTTTCCCTGCTTATTTATTACACAATTTACAAATGCCTTATAGTCTATCTACTCCTATCAACTGGGAGAAAACTAACACCATTATTTTATTGGGTGCAGGCACTAGTAGAGATTTGAGTTCTAATAAAATAAAACCCAGCATATTGGCATTTTCAAGAATTACCCAAACTGCAATGCTTTATTATGATTGTAAAAAAACTCATGCTCTCTGTCATATTCTAATAAGTGGCGGGGACCCATTGAATAATGGGAAATCAGAAGCAGAGACCTATCAAGAAAGTTTATTATCTTTAGGAATTGAGTCCAAAGATATTCGATTGGAGACTGAAAGTAAAAATACTTATCAAAACGCTAAGTTTTCAAGTTCTCTCTTAAAAAAACAATATAACAAACAACTTTTATTAGTTAGTTCTGGGTTAGCTCTTAAACGTGCTCTTTTATACTTTTCCTTTTTTAATATACATCCTAAGCCTATCGCTTCAGATTTTATCACTATCCCAATTTATAAATTCCCATTAGGTTACAACTTTGCTATGAATGATTTTGCAATTCACGAATATATAGGGATAATCCGTTTTTATATTTATAATTTTTTGGGATGGAATAAAAAATAATTCTAGCTAAAAGATCAAATTTATACTCATAGCAATTGGATTTTAATGAGCCGCGTTGTTAGCTGCGGGAATGCATGCAAGATACATGAGGATTGTGATTGGTCGGCCACTTATTCAAGTGGGAGAGTATGCCAAGCTAATTATTTTTCTGCTTGAGTATATTCATAAGCTTTTCGCAAACCTTGCAAAACCAAATCTGAGATTAGCGTATCGAATAGGCCAGTTTCTTCATAAAGCTGCGCAAATCCACCTGTACCGATGACTTTAACAACTTCACCATTAAAAACTTCTTTTTTAAATCCTAAAATAATTTCTTTAAGCGCTCCTAAATGCCCATAATAAAGACCACTTTGTATACTTTCACGGGTTGTCCTCCCCATATAACTGTTAGGTGTTTCTATATCCACAGCCATCAATTTTGCGGTATTATTTTTTAGCGCTTCCATACAAAGTCTTAATCCAGGCAAAATGGCGCCACCCAAATAATTTCGATCCCGAGTAATTGCACATAAGGTAGTAGCCGTCCCCATATCAACGACTATCAATGCTTGTTCAGGAAAAGTGGCTATTGCTCCTATGGCATTCGCAATCCTATCTGCACCTACTTCATTAGGATTTTTACAACGGATATTTAAACCAGTTTTGACGCCAGGCTGTAACACAAAATAATCAGCATTTTTAAAGTACTGGAAAAAACTATGCCGCAACGTATAATCATAATTTGGAACCACGGAAGAGATAGCAATCGCTTTAATTTCCGAAGGTTCCAGTTTATTATGCTTGAGTATATTTATTAAAAAAATTCCGAATTGATCGGCTGTTCCTAGTAGAGGGGTCGCGTAGCGAAAACGTAAAATAAGTTTTTCTTTAGCGAATACTCCACATAGCATGTGTGTATTGCCTACATCCAAACATAACAACATAATTGACCCAAAAGGTATAAATAATCAATCACACTATACTTAAAATGCCTGCCCAATGACAATCTCTTCAAAGAAAAATTCTAATTTTAACGCAGAAAAACCTGCTGAAATTATAAAACTCGATCTAAATGAAAACCCCTTAGGCGCAAGCCCCCTTGCAATAGCTGCGGGTCAACAGGCCATGCTTAATTGCCACCGATACCCCGATAACGATGGATTTTCTTTAAAGAAATTTTTATCTGCACATTTAAGTATTCTTCCTGAAAATATTACATTAGGTAATGGCTCAGAAAGTTTATTAGAACTCATTGTCAAAAATACTTTAGGACCGTCAAATTCAGCTGTTATCCCCAGCTTTTGTTTTACAGGTATCTCGAAAATCTTAAAAAAAGCCAATATAGCAGTTAAAATAGCCAAAAATTCACATTCATATCTCTCAGCTGTTAGCTTGCTAGAAGCGATTGAACCTATGACCACAGCAGTTTTCATTGTTAACCCTAACAATCCTACTGGCAACTATATGAATAAGTTGGAGTTGCATTATCTATTGAGACGCCTCCCCCAGAATATATTCGTAGTTATAGATGAGGCCTATGCTGAATACGTCGAAACTGACGACTATCCCGACAGCATCCAGTTGCTGAAGCAGTCTCCTAATTTAATCATTCTTAGAACCTTTTCCAAAATTTATGGTTTAGCAGGATTAAGACTAGGCTATGCCATTAGCGGGCTAGAAATAGCTGCTTCGTTAAATATTGGGTCCTTACCCTTCAGGGTTAACGCAGTTGCATTAGCCGCAGCAGAAGCTAGTCTCAAAGATCAAAAACATGTTAATTCAACCCGTTTATTGAATCGACAAGGGTATCTTCAACTCTCCAAAGGCTTACAAAATTTAGGTTTAGAGGCATTACCTTCATATGCTAACTTTCTATGTATAGATTTGAAGTCGCCCAGCTGGCCCATCTATCAACAGCTTTTGTTATATGGCATATCCGTAAGGCCCTTATATGACTATAGTTTAGCTAGGTTTTTACGCGTTTCTATCGGAACAGATATGCAAAACCAATACTTTTTAAAAACCTTGGAAAAAATATTAATTAAATCGAGTCTCTAGTTAGAACAAGTGCTCCTTAAAGCTATCTTGATAGGTATTTTTCATTTAAAATAGCCTTAGATAATTAAAAATAATAGACTTCGGACAAAAATAATGAGGGCGCTTACCCTATTTCTTTACGAAGCTGTCATGCATCCTAGTATGGTTGGGGCATTATTTCCTAGCTCAAAAAGGCTTGCTTACAGTTTGGCGCAACAAATATCCACCAATCCACCTGGGCTAGTAATTGAGCTAGGAGCAGGAACGGGAGCTATCACAGCTGCGCTGGTAGATCAAAAAAACCTTTTTCATCAACTTATTGTTATCGAGCGATCAGCAAAACTTTCTAATCATTTAACACAGCGTTTTCCTGAATTAAGAATTATCCAAGGAGATGCCCGTCAGTTACATAAATTAATTCATCAATCTAGCCCTGCCCCCATACAAGCTATTGTTTCTAGTTTACCTTTACGCAGCTTATCACCTGCAATTGTAAAAAAAATTGGATCTGAGATTAATCACGTCTTAATAAAAGGAGGTTTATATATTCAGTATACCTATAGTTTATGGGGAAAACCTTTATGCCCCTCACCAAAGCTAAAATTAATCCACCAACTATGGGTATGGCAAAATTTACCTCCAGCTCGTATTGACGTATTTCGTCACGAATGAATATTCCTTTTTCTATTGCAGTAAGCTGCCGTGAAATTTCTTTATTATCTACTGCACAGGAGTTAGCAAAAAAAAACTCCTTGCCATATATAGATTACCTTGAAAGAGAAAGCTGTGATTATATCTTAACTTTAAGCTCGACAGGTTTATATCTTGAGGATGTCAGAAAAGAACTCGGTTCTTTAAAAATCGATTTTACTCAGGGAAAGTTAGCTTATCGATTACATTATATTCAAAATCAAAAGCATTTATTGGCTAAAGCAATTGGATTAAAACCTAATTTTAAACCTATAGTTTTAGATGCAACAGCTGGTTTTGGATGCGATAGCTTGGTCTTAGCCCAGTTGGGTTGCTCAATCACCTTATTAGAACGTTCGACGATCATTTTTCTTTTATTGGAAGACGCTTTAAAACGTGCTTTAAGCCACTCAAAATTTTTACCGCCAGTTAAACTAATAAAAACCGAAGCACTTACCTATTTAAAGCAAGTAATTGCCTGTAAGCAATCATATCCCGAAGTTATTTATCTAGATCCAATGTACCCACATTCTACTAAATCTGCATTAGTAAAGAAGGAAATGCGCTTTCTTCGACGACTTGTGGGTGACGATAATGATGCGCCTAATTTATTAAAATTAGCAATCACATGTGCAAAACACCGTGTTGTAGTAAAAAGACCGCGGTTATCCCCTTATTTAGCAGAAATAAAACCTCATCATAGTATATTCGGCAAACAGCACCGATTAGATGTATATTTAACTCATTTCCTTAACAGCTAAACACAGCCGTTAAACAAACCCGCCCGACCCATATTTTCATCTCTAGCTCCGATATCTTGAGTATTTTTAAATAACGCACAACTAGAATTACTATTATTTCTTTGTGTATTAATTTCAGCCTGAGTTGTATTAGCATCAGCATTAGTGCTGACGACAGGAGTTGAAACTTTCTTATCCGAAGATTCAGGGCTGATAAACTGATCGTTTTCAGATTTAGCCAAATTTTCTAATGTTACCATTTGTTTAGTGTTTGAAGTTTGTACATCTAAACCCTCAACACCTGTTGAACTTGGCAACCTTTCATCAATGTCAGCTAATTGTTCACTTTGAACAAAGTACTCCATTATTCTTTCTATTTGTGTAGTCTTACTTTCAAGGTTATAAGCATATAAATACCAAGCTGCTAAAACAAATGCACCTATCGCTGTACCTATAATTAATATAATCGGAAAAAAAGCTGGCACTACTGCTGTAGAAGCTGCAACTGTCGCCGAAATAGGTCCCCATATAACGAGACGAAAAACCAAACTTCCTGTGCCTAAGCGTTTGATAACAACAACGAACCGATTTAATTTTTTCTTACAATTGGTCCAGATCGGTTGTTCATCACTAAACCGACGTAGTATCCGATCATAGTCCTTTTGTAATATTTTTTTATGACCTCTTTCATCTACTAACACTTTAATCTTTATTTGTAACTCATCGAACCTAACTTCATGGGCTATATTCGCCTTATACGCCGTATAAACACCATAACTAACACCTAATAAAAGCGTCACTCCAGCAATAATAGCCGTTGCTAAGAGACCTATGGGCGTAAAGCTAGTAAATGCGACTGTCGCGGGACAAAGCAAATAAGTAAGGATGACTTTAGCCCCATCTAAGAGCAACCAACCTGCAAATAACGGTAAAAAGCAACCATCAAGAAAACCCATACATATGGCATGATATTTGCTAAAACGACGATTTTTAACAACAGAATGTAAATCTTTCATTAAAGGTGAATTTTTTAATTCTACTGACGAACTTTCATCTTTACTTTGCAAAAATTTTAAAAAGATATTCTGTTTATTTAAAGCAACTATTTTTTTTTCAATAATTCGTTTATGTTGAGTTTCTATGTCATCCTTATTCATATTTTTATTGTTATTATATGTCTGGTGAGCATTTCTAATTTTAAAAATTAATAATGCGGGCAATGCAACCATTAAGGCTATACCCAATGGAATAACCGAAATCATTGCAGCAGTAACAACGGGAGCAATAGGGATAAAATAAAAAATAAACATTAAAATCCAATAAATAAAACTGGCTTGCCCTAAAGCCGCCAAAATAGATGGTATAAATTTTCTATTTTTTTTATCCTTATTTTCCTCTAACGTATTTTCGGAATTATTATTGATTAAATGCTGTACATCATTAAAAATTTTTTTGGCATAATTATTTGTTAAACCAATAGTCCATTTTTTTTTACATCGAATAATTTGAAAATTAATTAGTTCCGCTTCCTTATTTGCTTCCTTATTTGCTTCCTTATTTGCTTCCTTATTTAATAATAGACATACCTTTTCTGTAATGTTTTTATGCAATCTTCTGAGCATTTTTTCTTTTGAATTTTTTTTCAAAAATTCATTTAAAGCTTTAAGTTGTACTCGCTCTTTTCCTGAAGCAAAAAAACGACGCCTCCAGCACGCAATTTTGGATATATCTGGAGGATAAAAATAGGCTGCGGCTTGTAAATACTCGTAAGTAATAGCACCGTTAATTGGCCAATCCTGAGCGATTGTACCCATTTTATCTTTAATATTTTGCTCATCACATGCTTTGAATAAGCGACTAAAATAAAAATAATTACTATTCCGCTCTATATCACGCAATTTACAGTATTTAATAACATAAATGCCTATCGAAACTGCAAAAAAACCGAGGCTTGCCAATGCCCCATCTATAAATGCCACATATTTACTTTCATTAATAACATCAAAAAACTTAAAATCTTTATCGCAAGCGCCTTCAATAACACCCACATTGAAAGAAGGCGTAGCAACAACTTCATCTAAAGAACAAAGGCAACTATTAAAAACCGGAATTTGTGCTTTGGGGCTAGCTAACCAAACTGGATTCTTTTTTAATAGTGATTTTTCTCCCTCTGAGCCTGGTCCTGATAAACGTCTTTTCCTTTCTTCTCTTACTATTTTACTAGAGTTTTCCCCACCAACTTCAGATGTTACTCCTTTTTCCTGAGCAGATTCTTTTTTTACAATGGAATCTTGTGGGTCCATAAGAGCTCCTTTGGGAATTTGGTAGATTACAATTATAAGGTTTTATAATTATTTTTTTATCTTTAGTATATATTAGTTTATTAAAAATATAATTATTATAATTAAAAAAAACAAAATTTTTTTAGCATTTATAATTAAATTTGAAACTTTTTTTAATTGTCGATTTCGTTTACACTTTGTTGTATATGAAATCTTTTTTAAAATGGGCAGGAAATAAACACCGAATTCTTGATAAACTTAAGGCCTATTTACCTAAAACCGATCGCTTAATAGAACCTTTTTTAGGTTCAGCGACAGTTTTTCTTAACACTTCTTACTCTGCCTATCTACTCGGTGATAGCAATCTCGATTTGATCAGATTATATAAATTTCTGCAGCAAGAAGGTCAGTTTTTTATTGATTATTGTCGATTATTTTTTCATGAAAATTATAATACTGCAGAGGAGTTCTATCGTTTACGTCGTTTATTTAATGATAGCAATGAATATCGCAAAAGGGCCGCATTATTATTATACTTAAATAAACATTGCTTCAATGGGTTAGCACGCTTTAATCAAAAAGGCGAATTTAATACCCCTTTTAGTTACTATAAAACTCCCTATTTCCCTGAGAAAGAAATGCAATATTTTTATATTCATGCTAGAAAAGCTGAATTTATCCATGGAGATTTTTTAACCACTCTAGAGCATGTAAAGCAGGGAGATATAATATATTGCGATCCTCCCTATGTTGGATTATCTAAAACCGCAAATTTTACGCACTATACAGCAGCGGGTTTTAGCCATTCACAACAAATATGCTTGGCGAACACTGCTAAAAACTTGGCTGCTAAAGGGATTCAGGTGATAATTTCCAATCACGATACAGAATTTACACGCGATATTTATAAAGATGCAACCATTGTTTCATTCATAGTACAGCGAAATATTAGTAGTAAAGGATCAGAACGGAAAAAAGCCAAAGAACTTCTAGCAATTTTCTCCTAACCTTTTGATATTTTTAATTCATTTATCTCTAAGCTCTATACGAATGGGACTGCCAATAATTTTCAGCGCCTTACGGTAAAAATTTTCAAGATATCGACGATAAGATTCTGGTAAGAAACTAGCGTGCTGTCCATGGATAAGAATGACTGGAGGATTATATCCGCCAGGATGAGCGTAACGTAATTTAACAGTCCGTCCACGACTCAATGGAGGCTGATGAGCACTAACCGCTTGTTCTAATAAACGAGTTAAGCGTGACGTCGATAAACTTTGTGTTGCAGATCGATATGCCTGTTGAATCAATGCAAATAAATTGCCAACACCCGTCCCATGAAGAGCCGAAATAAAGATAAGTTTAGCAAAGGGTACAAATTGTAAACGTCGATCCAAATCTTTTTTAACTTGCGCTCTTTGTTCGTTGGATAAGCCATCCCATTTGTTTACAGCTATGATAAGCGCTCTTCCACTTTCAAGGATAAATCCTAAAAGATGTAAATCTTGCTCACTAATACCTTCCTGAGCATCAATTACTAGTAGAACAACATTACTTGCTTCAATAGCCTGTAAACTTTTAATTACGGAAAATTTTTCTATCTCTTGTACTGTTTTAGATTTTCGACGAATGCCTGCAGTATCAATGAATGTATATAACTTACCCCGATATTCAACATCATTTGCAATGCTATCACGAGTAGTACCCGGTTGATCAAAAACGATAGCTCGCTCTTCACCTAAAATTCTATTTAATAAGGTTGATTTACCGGCATTGGGTTTCCCTATAATAGATACCTTTATTCTTGGAATAACATCTTCTTTTGATAATGCATGCTCGGAGATTTCGGAAGGCGATGCCTGGATATTAGGAAAATTGTTTAATACTTTTTCCATTAATCCTTGAATACCTTGACCATGAATTGCAGAAATAATTGAAAATGATGTCGGATCAAAACCCAATAGCGAAAACTCACTTTGTAATAAATCAGGATCTAACCCTTCACTTTTATTAATCACCAATGTAATTTTCTTATTTAGTCGACGTAAAAGTTGTGCTAATTGCTGATCCAATGCTGATAGCCCTTCCCTTGCATTAACCAAGAATAAAACATGATCAGCTTCAGTGATAGCACGTTGGGTTTGCTGTTCCATTAAGAAAGCAATATCTCTTTCTTTACTACCCGTTAACCCTCCGGTATCTACGACAATATAGGGTTGATCTCCCACAGCCCCTTTGCCATAAAGTCGATCTCGGGTTAAACCGGGAATATCCGCGACTAAAGCATGCCGAGTTTTAGTCAAGCAATTAAATAAACTCGACTTTCCCACATTGGGCCGGCCTACGAGAACAATACTTGGCAAAGCAGAATGGGTCATACAGGTAAAGTCGTATGAGTCCAAGCAGATAAACCACCTTCTCTAGTTAGGATACATACTATAGGATAATCCACAATTGGATTAGCTATAATACTGGCATTATCATGTACAAGATCTCTTGCTAAAGGATGTCCATCAGATTGAGCAAGCCAATGAATATAACCTTCTCGG
This sequence comes from Rickettsiella endosymbiont of Aleochara curtula, assembly GCF_964030935.1. NCBI lineage: Bacteria > Pseudomonadati > Pseudomonadota > Gammaproteobacteria > Legionellales > Coxiellaceae > Rickettsiella > Rickettsiella endosymbiont of Aleochara curtula. The sequence continues at coordinate 1,278,288 of NZ_OZ034990.1, read as the reverse complement.
TCACCTATAATTAAACTATTTCCAAAAATAGCGGGCGCAGTTAATCCTCGGTGTTTTAACAAGTGTTGCTGCCAAAGTAATTCACCGGTAGCACGATCGAAAGCCCAGACCCCTCCTTCCGTATCTGTTATATATAAACTATTTCCTATAGTAAGACCTGAATAACTTGAAAAATTTCTTTGCCATAAAATTTGTCCGGATCTTAAAGAGACCGCAGCGAGTTGACCTTTATAAGTAACTACATAAATTACATCGCACGATAATAGCGGATCAGCCGCTATATCAATTAGTTGATCAGCGGCAGTCACGCCTAGTGGAAACGCAATATTTCGCTCCCACAATAAACTACCATTTCTTAGATTCAACGCAGCTAATTTACCATCAGAAAAACCAATTACAACCTTATTGCCTATAATTTGTGGTGCACTACTTGGTCTTAGGATTAACAGTGGTGAACCATGCTCATAAGACCATAATAATTCACCTGTTTGTAATTCTAATGCGAGTACTTGCCCATCTACCGTTTTAAAAATAATTTGACCTTGTCCAATTGTGGGAGGAGCTAAAACTTGATTGGGTAATTGTGCTCTCCATAACACATCTCCTGTATCCGCCGCTAAAGCTATCACTTGAGGTTGCTTGGTAACAACGATAACTTTCCCTTCACCAACCGCTGGTCCACTCGTTATAATTTGCTTAATATTTTTTTGCCATAATTTATGGCCATGCGCTAATTCCAAAGTAGTTACAAGGCCGGCTTTACTTGCCACAAAAATTTGGTCCTCTTGAATAACAGGGCTTAAGCGTAAATAGTCCTCGCCCATCCCTCTGCCGGTGGCTACAGACCATAGTAACACCGGTTGAAATTGGAAAGGATATGCAGTCAAAGGTGCTGGCATAGGTGTATTATCTTCACCTAAACCAGCACAAGCCGTTAAAAATAACAAGCAAACAAAAATACTGAGCGCATAAATTTTATTCATTAGATTTCTCATCAAAGATAAGCCAGATTATTAATTTTCATTTCTAACAGAGGTTGCTCAATAATATTGCCCAAAGCTTGCTTAGCTGCTAAATAACTTTGCAATGCCTGTTTTTTATGGCCTAAATTATTAAGAATGTCTCCTTTCTCTTCCAGAAAAATTGGAATATATGCTTTATCTTCATTTTTAGATAGTACATCTAATGCTTTTTTTGCTTGATTTTGAGTTAAAAAAATTCTCGCTAAACGTAAACGTGCGATAGATTGTAAGGCTTGATCATGACCATGATCGATAATCCAAACTAATTTATTCGCAGCCTCAGTAAAATTATTTTGATTAACCGCAAGTTTTGCTAATTGTAACTCCGCTAAAGCAGCATAAGGGGTGTAAGGATAATTTTTCAACAATCCATCTGCTAATCTATTTACCATAGAAATATTTTCATTTGTAGCTATTGACGCTAATAAATGTTCATATTGTATGGATGCTATAAGCAGATTATTTTCTTTTGCTTGACGCCAATAATTCCAGCCCCAACTAATAAATACAGCGAAAATGACACCTATTAAAATTCCAAAACCATATTCTCGGCACCATTTTTTTACATATTCAGCTTGCTCTAGTGCAATTAGTTCATTCATACACTTAACATTCCTGCAATTCTCTGGACAATTTCAGCTTGGGGTATGATTTCTTGAGGATTTTTTTTTCTTAAGTTTTTAATAACAAAAGTGCCCGACTTTACTTCATCATCCCCTAATATTAAAGCAAAACGTGCTTCGCTTTTATCCGCACGTTTAAATTGAGATTTTATTCCATCTCCACTCACATCAAGTATCACACTGATAACTGGCAACTCTGTACGCAAATATTCTGCAAAAATTAATCCCTTTTGTATAGCAATGTCACCTATCGTCATAAAATATATATCAGGAACTGAGAGAGGTGTTGCGGAATTTAATTTAGGTAATAAATGAATTAAGCGCTCTAAACCTATCGCAAAACCAACAGCTGGGGTTGCATGCCCACCTAATTGTTCTACTAGCTTATCGTAACGACCTCCTGCACAAACTGTATTTTGCGCGGCTTGCTGCTCATCTGCAATAACCCATTCAAAAACTGTTTTATTATAATAATCTAAGCCCCTAACCAAACGGGGATTTATGGTGAAACAAATATCTGCGTTAGTGAGTATTTCTTGTAAAATACGAAAATCCTGTTGAGAGTCTGTATCAAGGTAATCAAGCAATTTTGGTGCATTTTCAATCAACTCCTGCATGCCGGGGTTTTTACTATCCAAGATACGTAATGGGTTAGTTTGTAATCGCCGCTGAGAGTCTTCATCTAAATACTTTAGATGTTCAGTAAAATAATTAATTAAACTCTCTTTGTGTGACTTGCGTGCTGTTGACGATCCTAATGAATTAATTTGTAAACTTAATTGATGTTTTAAACCTAATTCATCCCAAAGGCGTGCTGACATCAAAATTAATTCAGCATCGATATAAGGTTGAGCTATGCCAAACACTTCCACGCCAAATTGATGAAACTGTCTATAACGACCTTTTTGAGGTCTTTCATGCCGAAACATAGGGCCCAAATACCACCAGCGTTGAATTTGATTGTAAAGTAAGCCTTGCTCTATACCAGCCCGGACACAGCCGGCAGTCCCTTCAGGTCTTAAAGATAAGCTATCCCCATTACGATCTATAAAGGTGTACATCTCCTTTTCAACAATATCAGTTACGTTGCCGATACAACGTTTAAACAATTCTGTTTTTTCAAGAATAGGTAAACGAACTTCTTGATATCCATATTGTTTAGCCAGTTTACGCAAAATATTTTCAACTTTCTGCCAAGTAAAAGTTTCCATCGGCAGAATATCATTCATGCCACGTATTGCTTGTATTTTTTCTGCCATAATTAATAGTAGAGTTGTTTACTTTTTTGTTTGGTTTTAGGTGTGTGTATTAATGCCTTATAGGCGTCAGAGAGAGGAAATCTTGTTTGTAACATTAAAGTATAACTACCTGCTGCTGTTTGATTCCCCAAAGCTCTAGCTAAAACAGCACCCAACCATAAAGCATTGGCACTAGGCTCTTTAACAAGCTTCATATAATGTTCTAAATATTGCTGAGCTTGTTGGTAATCTTTTGCTTGATAACTAATCCTTCCTAATTCCAGCCAAGACATCGCACGTTTAGGGTCTTGAGTAATTGCTTGTGTAAAATAACCCATGGCTTTTTTAGTATCAGGTATCTGCATAGCACATAAACCAGCATTTTCATAGACTTGTGCCGTATTAAGATAAGTGGGATCTTGTAACGCCAGTAAAAAATGCTGATCCGCTTCAGAATAACGACCCCGGCGACACAGAAAAGTACCATAGTTATTTTGTGCAGCACCGGATTTTGGATTAAGCGCTGTCGCCCTTCGATAGTATGCATCCGCAGAAGGCAGACTTCCTGTGCTTTCTAGGAAGTAACCCATTGCACCTTGTGCTTGCAAGGATCCGGGAGATTGTTGTTCAGCAAGCAATAATTTTTGATGCGCACGTTGTACATCGCCATTTTGTAAATACGCTAAACCTAATTGCACATTAACATCGGACGCCTGTGGACCAGATACCTGTGTTTTTGATTTAGAAAAAATACTACATGCCGTAAGAATGACTATAAAAAAAATGATGATGAACGGCTTTAATATCGATATCATTTACTCTCCCCCATACTCTTCTCATTTGAATTTTTGTCTGTGTTGCCGCTCAACTTGAAATCCTGATGTATCTTGGATACATTCGGGTTACTTCATTCTTCCGGCGCCTTGCCAAAAATCCATTGCTATAAGTACATTTTTAAATTCCATCAAATTCCCGCAGCTGATTCAAGTAAAAGAGGAATCACTCTTTGACGTTCTTTGCTACGATAGCTTTTATCTTGAACTTGCCCAACTAATTGGCCACATGCTGCATCAATATCTTCCCCTCTGGTTTTTCGTGTTATCGCGTTAAGCCCCGCTTTCATTAAAATATTTTTAAAATTTTCAATCACTGGAAGAGAAGAACGCTGATAAATTGTATTGGGAAAAGGATTAAAAGGGATTAAATTTACTTTAACTGGAATACCTTCTAAAATTTTTATTAGCTGTCGCGCATGTTCGGGTTGATCATTAATTCCTTCTAACATGACATACTCCATGGTAATACGTCTTCTATGATTTCCTTTAAAGTAATTTCGACATACTGGTAGTAATTCAGAAAGAGGATATTTTTTATTAATAGGAACTAAGCTATTTCTTAGCTCATCATTAGGCGCATGTAAAGATACCGCAAGAGCTACTTCACTTACCTCAGATAAACGTCGCAATGCAGGAACTATGCCAGAGGTACTTAAAGTAACACGCCGCTTAGAAAAACCATAGGCAAAATCATCCATCATTAGGTTCATTGCTTTAACGACATTATCAAAGTTTAATAAGGGCTCGCCCATACCCATCATCACAATATTACTGACAGTATGGTCATGACGTAAAGATCCATCTGACAAACTCCGTACTGCCAACCATACTTGCCCAATGATCTCTGCTACAGTTAAATTACGACTGAATCCTTGTTGCGCGGTCGAACAAAAACTGCAATTCAATGCACAACCTACTTGTGATGAAACACACAAAGTTCCTCTATTTACCTCAGGTATAAAAACTGTTTCAATACAATTCCCATCGCTCAGTCGCAACAGCCACTTTCTAGTCCCATCATCAGACTGCTTTTCAAAAACAATTTCTGGCAAAACGATTTGTGCTATAGCCTTGAGTTTTGAACGCAATGATTTACTTAAATTACTCATCAGATCAATATCATCAATACCTATTTGATGAATCCATTGTAAAACCTGTTGTGCCCTATAACGGGGCTTTTCTCCTAATTTTTGAAAAAGGAGTTGCATTCCTTCTCGGTCCAAATCGAGTAAATTCTCTAAGGGCATATCCATTATTTAGAACCTTCGCCAAAACATTGATCGGGTGTAAAAAAGAAAGCGATTTCTTCCTTAGCCGTATCAAGACTATCCGATCCGTGAACAGCATTTTTCCCTACACTTTCGGCAAAATCAGCACGAATCGTCCCTGGAAGCGCTTGTTTAGGATCAGTAGCGCCCATTAATTCACGATTTTTCAGGATTGCATTAGGCCCCTCTAAAACCTGTATCATCACAGCTCCTGAACACATAAACTCAACCAGTTCAGTAAAAAAAGGCCTATCTTTATGAATCGCATAAAATTTTTCAGCTTGATCTTTCCGCAATTTCTGCATTCTCGCTGCAATAATTTTTAACCCGGAGTTTTCGAATCTTTTAGTAATATCTCCTATGCAATTTTTTTTAACAGCATCAGGTTTAATAATAGAAAGGGTCTTTTGAATCGTCATAAATGCCTCTAGCTTTTGTTCTATCAAATTATTTCTTATTAAGAATGATAAAATGTATTATACAGGTTTAACATCCCGGCACTATAGGCTTTTATAAGGCTTTGGTCTCTGAAGAGGTATTTTTTGAGGCCGAAAGGACGTCTTATGGGGAGTAGCTATCCCCTTGATGTTCCTATTCTTGCCTCTTAAAATAGGGTAGTAAGATTATTTCAAATCTCTTCTTTTAGGTCTGAGCTAGCTTGAGTCTTGCGAACTAACTCTAGCATCCTGTCCGGAAAATCTGTAATAACGCCGTCAACTTCTAAAGCTATTAGCCTTTCCATATCTTCAACTTCGTTGACAGTCCAAGCATCAACCCGAATATTTTTTTTATGTGCAGCTTTTACAAAATGTCCAGTTATCATCTCATAGGGAACTTCTAAAGCGGTAGCAGATAATAAAAAAAGTCGCGTTAAAAATAGTTTGCTTAATTTTGAAAAGCGATCCACCTCTGCTTCTGTACCCGCAGTAGCAATGTTAGGGCAAAGTCTGCGAACCACTTTCATAGTACGTGAATGGAAAGCGGATACTAATACTTGTTTGATTTTCTTATGCTGATTTATTAGCTCTCTTAATGCAGCCACAATAGGGGGGTCATTCTGCTTTATTTCTATATTTATAACTTGGTTTGGAAAGGCAGCAAAGATTTCATTTAAGCTTGGAATTTTAATCCCTTGGCCCCGAAAAGGGAAAGTACGACCTTCATCATTAGTCCAACGATATCCTGCGTCTAATTTTTTCAGTTCTGCCAATGTAAAATCTTGCACCAATCCTTTAGCATTCGTTGTACGATCAATTGACTCATCATGGATAGCGACTAAAACACCATCTCTGGTCATATGAATATCAATCTCACTTAAATCAGCTCCTAGTTTTGACGCCTCTTGTAAGGCAAATAAGGTATTTTCAGGCCATAGCCCTGCTCCTCCACGATGAGCAATAACAAGCGGCTTTGCATTAACCTGATAAAGTGGAAACATACAAATCCCATAATACTTAGTATAAATATCTTTGTTTGATAAAGAAATATGATAAAATATTCCTCATTTATAGCATGTAAAGCCTTAAAATACTAACTCATACTTAGCTAAAGCTTACTTGCATCATTTGTCCAATGAGGTCTTTTTTCCATGAAGGGATATCATTATACTCCTATCCGCACGGAGTCTACACGATCTACCTTTTTCGACTATATTAATAACATTAACATCCCTCCCATCGATTATTTTTCTGTAGGCATAGAGGACCATACCAAAAAAAAACTCATTTCTCTTGCTTCCCGATTGGAATGGCAAATTTATTTCGATAAAAATCAAATAACTAATAATGACCCATTAATTCAAGCCAAAAAATTATCTCAAAGAAATATTATACCTTTTTCAGAGATAGACTATCTCGATTCTTCCGGAAAAGAAGTCATGAGACAACGATCACTACATGGTATGAAAAATGGCTTAATGCTTATACATAAGCAAGATCATCTAGACTACATGATTGTACTAGCCACCGGGATTTCTAAATTTAATCATTATAGCTTTCTCACTAAATATTATACGCAGCTTACAAGACTTAAAAATGACCTTAGTAAGATCATTGAAAGGGAAATCAACCACATCTTGAACTGAAACACCTTATTTTCCTTTATTATACTCACCGCAATTGGATTTTTGGCAAAGCGCCGTGAGGGATGGAGCAACCGGAGTGTATTGGCATACACGAGGATTGCGATCCCCGCGATACACAGACAATAAATCAAGTGCGAAGAGTATATTTATTCGTCTTTTCTTCGAACCCAGATAACTGCTGCAGCAGCTTCTATATCCGCATCAAAAATGATAGGTTCTGCCGTCCTTCCCATAGGATTCAAACAAGCAAGATTAAACCGCCCTAAAGAATCTTTAAAAAGTCGCCGGAAATATTGCCCGCCACCTTTCAAATAAATAATACAATCCTTATTCACTATCGAGTCAAATTCATTACTGGATCTAAGTCGCCCCCCCACATAATCTCCTGCTCTATAATGAGGACTCATTTCATCATTAGAAACTATCATGACTACTGCATTAGAATAACGATCTCGAAATTCCTGTGCGTCACGCATCATAGCAATCTCATCATCTGCATCGACAGGTAAATTAACAATCTCGCTAGGCATAGCAAAATAATGGCCTAATGAAAGCCTCACTGTAGGGTCTAATCCTTTGCCATCAGCTATCCAAGAGTCATCAACTATTAAACCTTCATTTTTATAGACGGCCACGCAGCGTTTAATGCCGTTTTTAGAAATTTTGAGCATACTATTTTCCCAAGACTTCAAAGTAATTTCTGGCAATTTATATTTTTTTTCTATATATGCCCTAGTCAATCTCAGAATTGAGCGTAAATATTTAAGTCGAGCGCCGGGGGTATCTAAATTACGCTGAAGTAATGCTTGCGACATAATGGTCAGTCTCCTTGTAAGAGATATTTATTAAGCTTAGAAAAATTATTTTAACTCAAGTAGTTAACTAAAAATAGATAATAAATTCCAGCCTACTTAGGACCAAATATGGTTTTTTATTTTTCGGCCACTAGACTTCAGGGGGCGCTATAAGGTACCTTCTACGCAATTTTATTTAGTTTTATTATTAACTTATATATTATGAAAATGATTCTAGAAGGTTTAACGTTTGACGATATACTACTACTCCCTAATCATTCGATGGTTTTACCCAAAGACGTATCGCTAGAAACGCAATTAACCTCTAAAATTAATTTGAAAATTCCTTTGATCTCCGCTGCTATGGATACAGTGACGGAAGCTAAGCTTGCGATAGCGCTTGCTCAAGAAGGTGGTTTAGGCATCATTCATAAAAATATGTCCATAGAAGCCCAAACCCAACAAATTAGAAAAGTAAAAAATTTTGAAAATGGAATGGTAAGAAATCCTATTACCGTCGCTCCGGAAACAACTTTACGAGAAGTACTTAAACTAATGGCTACTTATTCAATTTCAGGGATACCTGTTATCGAAAAAGACCAGTTAGTAGGTATTGTCACACATAGAGACATTCGGTTCGAAGAAAGCTTAGATCAACCTGCTTCCCAAGTAATGACCCCTAAAGAACAACTCATTACGGCTAAAGAACAGGCTACACCGGAAGAGATAATAAATTTACTACACCGACATCGCTTAGAAAAAATCTTGATTGTCGACGACCAATTTCGTTGTCGAGGCTTAATGACAGCAAAAGATTTACAAAAAACTAAAGAAAAACCCTTTGCTACTAAAGACCTACGCGGCCAGTTATGCGTAGGAGCGGCTGTAGGCATTGGTATCAACGCAAAAGAACGTGCGGCGGCATTGATTGCAACAGGTGCCGATATTATCTGTGTTGATACTGCACATGGCCATGCTCAAAGCGTTCTCGACATGGTTAAATGGTTAAAGACTGAATATCCTGATGTTTCTCTCATTGCCGGAAATATTGCTACTGCTGATGCAGCACTAGCCCTAGCGACTGCAGGCGCAGATGCCATAAAAGTAGGGGTAGGGCCTGGTTCAATTTGTACAACTAGAATCGTGACGGGTGTGGGTGTCCCTCAAATTACAGCCATCATGAATGTTGCTACGGCCCTAAAAGGCAAGCCAGTAACCATTATTGCTGATGGTGGAATTCGTTATTCAGGCGATCTTTGTAAAGCATTGGCCGCAGGCGCGCATGCCGTCATGATAGGCAGCTTGTTTGCTGGCACTGAAGAGGCTCCTGGAGAAATAGAGCTTTATCAAAGCCAACCTTACAAAGCTTATCGCGGCATGGGCTCTCTAGGAGCTATGCAACAAGGGTCATCTGATCGTTATTTTCAAGATGCTTTGGAATCAAACAAACTAGTTCCTGAAGGCATAGAGGGAAGAATACCTTACAAAGGACCTTTACAAACGGTTATTCACCATTTACTGGGTGGAGTTAGGGCCGGCATGGGATATACAGGAAGCGTTGACATTGCCGATCTTCATAAAAAGGCACAATTTATAAAACTAACTTCTGCTGGCATAAGAGAAAGCCATGTGCACAATGTAGCAATTACTAAAGAAGCTCCAAATTATTACAGAGAAGATTGAATATTTCTCGATATCAACTTTCAGCGTAATTCTTTACATTTTTTATGAAACCTAAAATTATATCTCGAATAAAAACGGAGTGTACCTTAAGATGACTATCCCACAAGAACGCATATTAATTCTCGATTTTGGCTCACAATATACACCGCTAATTGCGCGACGCATTCGTGAATTGCATGTTTATTGTGAAATCCATCCTTTTGATATCTCAGAATCTGAAATTTTAGCGTTTGCGCCAAAAGGAATTATCTTGTCAGGCGGGCCTGAAACTGTTACTTCAGATACTACCCCGCGCGCACCAAAAATAGTATTTAGCTTAGGCTGTCCGGTTTTAGGGATTTGTTATGGCATGCAAACCATGGCGGAGCAACTTGGTGGTAAGGTTGTTTCCTGTGCAAACCGAGAATTTGGATATGCCCCCGCTTTAGTGACTGCCGAAACTGAACTGTTAACCCAAATTCGAGATAATCCAAAAAATGAAAAAGATGCCTTGCTGGATGTCTGGATGAGTCATGGTGATCATGTTGAACAACTCCCTCCTGGCTTTGTGGTTATATTAAATACACCTAACACCCCTATTGCAGGCATGGCAGATCCGGCACGTCATTTTTACGGTTTGCAGTTTCACCCAGAAGTGACTCATACCCGTCAAGGAAAAAAAATATTGGCACGTTTTGTGGAAAAAATTTGCCACTGTCAGCCGAGCTGGACAGCACCTAAAATTTTAGAACATGAGGTTGCTGAAATAAAAGAGAAGGTCGGTAAGGAGAAGGTATTACTAGCGCTTTCTGGTGGCGTCGATTCTACTGTCTTAGCCGCGTTATTACACAAAGCTATAGGCAAACAATTATTATGCGTCTTCGTAAATACCGGCTTACTCCGTATCACTGATAAAGATTCCGCAATTCAAGCTTTAGCAGATGATATGCATATCTCAGTTGTAAAAATCGATGCCTCTGAGCGCTTTATAAACATCTTAAAAGGAATTACTGATCCTGAAGAAAAACGTAAAGCTATCGGTAATTTATTTGTCGAAATATTCGAAGCTGAAGCCAGTAAATATCCAGATATAGCGTGGTTAGCACAAGGCACTATCTATTCCGATGTTATTGAATCTGCTGGTACCAGCACTCAAAAAGCACATGCTATTAAATCTCACCACAATGTGGGCGGCCTTCCAGATACGCTTAAACTTAAGTTATTGGAACCCTTGCGTGAATTATTTAAGGATGAGGTATGTGAATTGGGCTTAGAATTAGGATTGCCGCCCGAACTTGTATATAAGCATCCTTTTCCGGGCCCTGGATTAGCCATACGCGTCTTAGGCGAAGTCAATCAAAAGAATATTAATCTGGTCCGTAAAGCCGATCTAATTTTACAAGAAGAACTTCGAGCACAAAATTATTATAATAAAATAAGCCAAGCTTTCTGCGTTTTTTTGCCGGTAAACTCGGTCGGAGTTATTGGAGATGCTCGCCAATACGCTCCAATCATTGCGATCCGCGCCATAGAAACCATAGATTTTATGACGGCCCGCTGGGCACATCTGCCTTATCATTTACTTGAGACTGTATCCAATCGAATTATTAATGAGGTAGCTGGTATTTCTCGAGTAGTTTATGATATTTCGGGAAAACCTCCTGCAACAATAGAATGGGAGTAAAATCCTTCTACTTAAATCCAAAAGGGTAATAGAAAGAAACTATACTCGCAGCAATTGGATTTTTAGCAAGGCATCGTAACAATGAGCAGCCGGAGTGTATTAATATATACATAAAGATTGCGAATTGAGCGACAACAGACAAAGATTCAATTGCGAAGAGTATATTTTTGACTTTAACCGATCTGTTCAATAGACTTCATCTACTCATACTTCATGGAAGTAGTGACTTAAATTATGCTACAACTTGTTAAAAACTGGTTTACTCGATATTTTCTCGATCCGGAATTAGCTATTTTATGGCTATTTCTGTTGTTTATTATTATTGTATTCGCCTCTTTAGGGAAGATTTTAGCGCCAGTATTTGTCAGTGTTGTAATGGCTTATTTGTTACAATGGCCTATTAGCTCCTTAGAAAATCTTGGTTTACCTCGAATTGCGTCAGTTTTAGGGGTTTATATTAGCTTTGTAAGTTTGGTTATCCTAGGAATTGTGGGTTTATTACCGTTATTATTTCGCCAATTAAGTAATTTAATTGGCGAATTACCAGCTATGGCCGCAAAAGGCCAAGCTCTACTCTTATATCTACCCACCCGTTACCCTGGATATACTTCAGCCAGCCAAATTCAAGAATGGATCACTCAATTTAAAGCTGAATTAACTCATTCTGGGCAAGGAATACTATCTGCTTCATTAGGCTATATTCCCAATGTCATTGCATTTGCCATTTACTTCGTATTAGTTCCCTTATTAGTTTATTTTTTCTTACTGGACGAAAAAAAAATAATCACCTGGCTGACTCAATATTTACCAGAAAAACGTAGGTTAATTTCTCAAGTTTGGAAAGAAGTTCTTACACAAACGGGTAATTATGTGAGAGGAAAAGCTTTAGAAATGTTGATAGTCTGGATAGTTACTTATCTATCATTCGCAATACTTGGCCTCCAATACGCTATATTACTCAGTGTATTAGTTGGAATATCAGTGATTATCCCTTATATAGGGGCTGTAATGGTAACTATTCCTGTTCTTATTATTGGTTTTTTAGAGTGGGGATGGACTGCGCATTTTGCTTATCTAGTTGCGATTTATGCCTTAATTATCACATTAGATGCAAATGTGTTGGTACCTTTTTTATTTTCTGAAGCCGTTGATTTACACCCAGTAACCATCATTCTCGCCGTACTTATATTCGGCGGCTTACTAGGATTTTGGGGAGTATTTTTTGCTATCCCCCTAGCTAGCGTAGTAAAGGCTATCCTAAATGCTGTTTCTTACAAAAAGATATCCGCACATAAAAATAAATTGTGCTGAAAGCCGGTTTTTTAACTTAATTCTCCGACCGCTTGTAAAACTTCCTCTATATGACCGGGCACTTTTACCTTTCTCCATTCCGCGCGTAAAACACCTTGTTTATCAATCAAAAAAGTGCTTCTTTCTATTCCGTAAGATTTTTTTCCATACATAATTTTTTCTTTTAATACATCGTATACCTTAGATACTTTTTCTTCAACATCGGATAATAATTCAAAAGGAAATTGCTGCTCTGATTTGAATTTTTCATGTAGCTTCAGACTATCACGCGAGACTCCTAATATCACCGTATTTAAAGAAGCAAATTTTTTATAATTTTCTGCAAAATCTTTTCCTTCCTGCGTACACCCTGAGGTACAATCTTTGGGATAAAAATACAAAACAATATTTTTACCAATTAAATCCTTCAAACGTACAATTTTACCGCTAGTAGCGGGCAAGCTAAAATCAGGTGCGGGTTTGCTTATTGCTAACATATTAATTAATAATATTTAAAGAAAAATGGATCTAATTTTTCTGGGGCTCCATAGCTACATCAAAATTGTTTTCATCACAAAATACAATAAAGTGTTCACGAAAATCAGCTACTAAATGATGTGCAGGAAAACCAAAAGACAAAGATATACCAAGCATTGCTGCTTCTGTTATTGGAGCTTTATATGATTCTATATGAAGATTGTAAAGTGTTACTTCTTGTTCCGATAAAAACTGAGTAATCTTAGCTAAAACATCGGGTAAATCAGGCGCCACAATATAGGAAGAATAAGGAAAACTATCGGGTTGTGCGCCTCTGAACTGCGTACGCGCCACCAAAACTTGGCCTTCATATTTTTTTATGAGTGTTTCAAATTTAGCGATGGTATTCCAGACGCCTCCAATCAACAAAGTCATGGTGACATGTGTTGCCGTGGTATTTACACGCGCATCAACAATATGGCAACCGCTGTGAGCAACCAATCGAAATACTTGATCAGTAAGCTGATTTTCATTCAGGCCTAGGACAACAACAACCAGGTTTTCCATAAATATTAATCATGTTTTTCTAACGAGCCGGTAGTCTATTCTTTTTTAAGAAGGTTGTCACTAGGGGATCCGCTAGGCCAAATATAGCTTAGGTGAGCTTCCTTATTAGATTCCAGCTTCTGTGAACTATACTCTTCGCATCTCTAAAAATCCTAATCCGTATCGAGCTCAAGATTCTTGAGAAAATTTAAAATTGGTGGAGGCGGTGGGAATCGAACCCACGTCCGCCAGTCCGCTGCCTTTGGCACTACATGTTTAGTACAATCTTTAAATTTTATCGATCCATCTCCGATTGACAGGGAATTGACCGACGATTCTGTTTGGTTTTAATAGTTTTCACCTCAGAAGGGGCTAGACTACGAGCTTGTCAGTTATGACCACTACCTCCACATACAAGCCTATGGAGTTCATGGCGCCGGCTGCTGTTTAGGCAGCGCCAACGTTACAAAATTAACTACCGATTAGGCAGCAATAGCAACGTCTTTTTCAGCGAAATAGTTGTCATTTTCTGCAACTATAGGTTTGCAACATGATTAACGAGGCAAAGTTGCGTCCTCGACATGCACCTCAGGGTTTGTAACCGGCGTCGAAGCCGATCGCCCCCAAGCGCTTATTATACCTCATTTATAAGGCTCTTTCAGATAAGCTTTGCAAAACACAGCTCAATATTTTAAATGTAGGTATAATTCCTACCTGATATAGCGTCCTAAACGCATTTTTTCACGTTGCCAATCCTTTTCCTTAATACTAGCCCGCTTGTCATGTTCCTGTTTACCCTTGGCTAAACCGACTTCTAACTTAACCCGATTCTTTTTCCAATAAAGTTTTAATGCGATTAGGGTATAGCCTTTACGCATAATACTTCCAGCAAATTTACTCAGTTCTCGCTCATTGAGTAAGAGCTTACGTGTACGAGTTGGATCCGGACGGCTATGATTGGTAGATACTGTTGTTAGTGGCGTAATATGACAACCTAAAAGCCATGCCTCGCCATTTTTTAATACGACATAACTTTCGGTCAATTGGGCACGTCCACTACGAAGACTTTTGACTTCCCAACCCTGTAAAACTAAGCCAGCTTCGATAGATTGTTCAATAAAATAATCATGGCGAGCGCGTTTATTTAATGCAATCGTGTTGTCTTGCAATGCTTTCTTAGAATTCATGGGATATACTCAAACAGGTTAGCAATCATAGATCCAAGCATAGCAAACATACCAACCAGAGTCGCCCTGAACCTTAATTATGCCATTTATTCAACATTCTTTAGAAGTACCCTACAATGTGTCTGAGATGTATAAACTCGTCAATCACATAGAAAAATATAGCGAATTTCTTCCCTGGTGTACCAAAAGCTCAGTCATCAGTCAGGACGAAGATAGCATACAAGCCTGTCTTACTTTGGCTGGCGGTGGCCTATCTAAAAGCTTCACCACATCTAATCGTCTGCAAAAAAACAAATTAATTGAAATCAGTCTTATCAATGGCCCATTTAAACATTTAGAAGGCTATTGGTCTTTTGAAACTACTTCGCGTGGATCTAGAATCAGTTTAAATTTAGAATTTGAATTTTCTACGCGTTTGTTAGCACTTGCTTTTTCTCCTATTTTTGAGAAAGTAGCGAATACATTAGTACAAGCTTTCTCTGAACGTGCTAAACAAATCTATGGAAATCGCAAGTTTGAAAACAACAAATAGGCCCTTTTTTCAAATTGAAGTGGTATTTGCTGATCAGCTTCAGCAAAAAATCTTAAAAGTCTCTATCCCTCCTAATAGTAGTATCAAAGCTGCCATAAATCTTTCGGGCATTTTATTAGATTTCCCAAACATCGACCTAAACAAAAACAAAGTTGGGATTTTTGGAAAATCATGTAATTTGGATGTTCAAGTTAGAGATGGAGATAGAATAGAAATTTATCAGCCGCTACTAATAGATCCTAAAAAAATTAGAATAAACCGCGCTAAAAAACAAAAAACTGCTTAATGCGTCCTCTAAACGTCTCGTTACAGCATTATAAAAACATATCAATTAAGAGTTGATTTTTCAATGTCTTGTAAGCGTCCGTTAGCAAAAATAAGCGTAACGCGCCTTTGAATAGGCTCACCATGACCTGGTTGCAAGAAATAAATATAATCTTCACGATCGGGTTGAAAAGGCGCCTGCAATACGCAACTACCTAGTAAATAACGAACTTGTTCCTTAGTCATACCGAGTTCTAACTGGTCTATGGTAGACTGCTGCAGTATATTACCTTGCTGAATATCGGGTCGATAGACAATATTACAACCTGAAATCAGCAATGTTAAAAGCAGACTTATAAGCAACTTTTTCATAAATAAAAATTAACCCGTAATCTCAATTTCTACAAAATGTTAAAAAAACAATAAGAAAAAAATCTAATTAATTAAAAATCGTCCCATACTAATTATTAACCGAGGAGTTTAGAGATAAACTAATGGATAATCAACAACTGCGCCAAGTGGGTTTAAAAGTAACAGCCCCTAGGTTAAAAATACTTGAATTACTTGAACACGCTAAAACTCGCCATTTAAGTGCTGAAGATATCTATAAAACCTTATTGGAGTCCGGTGAAGACATAGGTTTGGCCACAGTCTATCGAGTATTAACTCAATTTGAAAGCGCAGGCTTAGTTAAGCGCCAAAACTTTGAAGATGGCTACTCGGTGTTTGAGTTGAATCAAGGTCCCCATCATGATCATTTAGTCT
Organism: Rickettsiella endosymbiont of Aleochara curtula; assembly: GCF_964030935.1. NCBI lineage: Bacteria > Pseudomonadati > Pseudomonadota > Gammaproteobacteria > Legionellales > Coxiellaceae > Rickettsiella > Rickettsiella endosymbiont of Aleochara curtula. The sequence continues at coordinate 1,262,017 of NZ_OZ034990.1, read as the reverse complement.
GTATCAAATGTGGAAAAGTGGACGAATTTGTTGATAAAATCATCGAACAGCGTCAAGAGGTTGTTGCAAAACAAGCTAATTACCAAATGACAGACCATAGTCTAATTATTTATGGAGTTTGTAATAAATGCTCTAAAAAACCAAAACTGAAATTAAAATAAATAACTTGGAATAAGTTAAAAAATCTAACTAATCTACTTCTAGAATCTTTAACGTATTGGTCCCACCTGTAGTTTTCAATAGATCACCATAGGTGATTAGCACTTGTTCTCCTTTTCGCAAAAGCTCATGTTTCTTCAATTCCTGAATCGCGAAGTGGCCTATATTTTCTTTATGTATTTTATCTATATTAAAATATAAGGGATATACGCCACGATACAATGCCAATCGACGTGTAGTTTTTAAACTATGTGCTAATCCGTAGATAGGTATTCCAGAACGAATCCGAGACATCCATAAAGGCGTCGCGCCTGATTCAGTTAAGGCAACAATAGCCTTAATATCATAATGATTGGCCGTGTACATAGCAGCCATGGCAATGGCTTCATCGGGACGGTAAAATTGACACTCTACGCGGTGCCGAGATACCTGCATCTTTGCTTGTTTTTCTGCACCTAAGCAAATACGTGCCATAGCCATCACGACTAAAGCAGGATGATCCCCTGTTGCAGTTTCCGCAGATAACATGACAGCATCCGTACCATCTAATACAGCATTTGCCACATCAAAAACTTCTGCTCGCGTGGGAATAGCATTATGAATCATCGATTCCATCATCTGTGTTGCAGTTATTACTGCTTTATCCAGAGATCGAGCCCGCTGGATAATATGTTTTTGCACAGCGGGTAATTCAGCGTCACCAATTTCTACACCTAAATCGCCACGCGCCACCATCACTGCATCAGAAGCACGAATAATTTCATCAATAACAGGAACGGCATCGCTACGTTCTATTTTTGCAATCAAGCCGGCATGCCCTTTTGCTCTTTTTAATAAATTTCGAGCAAGATTCATATCCGCTGCACTGCGCGGAAAAGAAATGGCAATATAGTCAGCATTTAATTTTACTGCTATTTTTAAATCTTTTTTATCCTTATCAGTTAACGCTACAGCAGAAAGTCCTCCTCCTTTTCGATTGATACCTTTATTATTAGATAATTCTCCACCTACATTTACCGTACAAAATATTTTATTTTTCAGTATTTTTTTGACTTTCACTACTAAACGTCCATCATCAAGCAATAATAAATCTCCACGATGCACATCACGGGGTAGTTCTTTATAATCTATACCGACTGATGATTCGTCACCTCCATTTTGATCTAAATCAGCATCTAAAATAAACAAAGCACCTTTTTTTAAAAAAATAGAACCTGTTTTAAAACGCGCAATACGAATTTTTGGGCCTTGTAAATCTGCCATGATAGCAATTTCTCGTCCCGCAGCTTTTGCACATTCACGAACAGCATTAGCTCGTTTAATATGATCTTCTGCTGTACCGTGTGAGAAATTCAATCGAACCACATCTAAACCTGCAGCTATCATAGCCTGTAATACACCTGCTTTATCGGTGGCAGGACCTAATGTAGCCACAATCTTGGTACGTTTAAATCGCTTCATTACTATGTTTCCCTTATTCGCTCTTGTAATACAGCTAAAGCAGGTAAAGTTTTTCCCTGTATAAATTCAAGAAAAGCTCCTCCCCCCGTAGATATATAGGAAATTTTATCTGCAATACCATATTTTTCGATTGCTGCCAAGGTATCGCCACCTCCTGCGATGGAAAAGGCCGAGCTAGTGGCAATAGCATTACTTAAAGCATGTGTTCCTTGTTCAAATGGAGCCAATTCGAAAACTCCAAGAGGACCATTCCATAAAATAGTCGCTGCCCGTTGTACGTACTCGGTATAATGTTTAATTGACTCTGGTCCAACATCTAAAATCATTTCATCACTTTTTATTTCTGTTAATTTTTTAATAGTGGCTTTAGCATTAGCAGAGATTTCGCTAGCCACAACAACATCAATAGGTAGCACAATCTCAACTTGTAATTGTTTTGATAAATCTAAAAGTTTTTTTGCCTCTTTAACCAGTTCAATTTCATATAAGGATCGGCCTACCGAATAACCTTGTGCCACTAAAAAGGTATTGGCAATTCCTCCGCCAAGAATCAAGAGATCAACCTTATTAAGCAAAGAAGATAACAGCATCAATTTAGTAGAAACCTTCGCGCCGCCGACTATAGCTAACAAAGGTCTAGCTGGATTTTCCAATGCTGAGTTCAACGCTTTTAACTCTGAGGCTAACAATAAACCTGCGCAAACTTGCGATGAAAACTGTGCTACTCCTACAGTAGACGCTTCACTACGATGCGCTGTAGCAAATGCATCCATGACAAAAATATCTCCCAATTTTGCAATTTTTTTAGCTAATATAGGATCGTTGTTCTTTTCACCTGTTTGAAATCTAACATTTTCACAGAGCACAACTTCACCCGGTGAAATCTCAAACCCCTCTAGCCAGTTAGCGACAAATCTTACGGGCTGTCCTAAAAGTTCTTGTAATCGTGTTGCGATAGGTGCTAAAGAAAGTTCAGGAGTAACATGACCTTCTGCCGGTCGATCTAGATGGGAAAGTAAAATAACTGCTGCACCTTTTTTTAAGGCGTATTGAATAGTAGGTAATGCTGCTTTAATACGTGCATCACTGGTAATTATGCCCTTATCTAAAGGCACATTAAAATCTTCTCTGATGAGAACACGCTTGTTTTGTAAATCTAAATCTTCCAAACTTATTAAAGTCATAAAAGTTGCTTTCATAATAGATTAAAGTTTGAATAAACAACGAAGCAGACAGAAGGAACGCACTTTTATAAACCATTCAGATAAAAAGCTTAACAGTCAGCCAGATTTTTTCTATTTTTCTGTCTTTTATTATAGTTTTATCTATGTTTCAAAGAGGGCATAGAGGATGTGTTATTTTCCGTTTCCTCTTTATCCACCCTTGAATTGGGAGCTGGATTTATGGAAGAAGGAGAAGCAAAATTTCTTAAATATTTATAAGCATCGTCTATATCGGCTAGAACATCGTTAGTCTTAACAAAATCTGCATCAGCAATGGTTTTAACGTTCATACGCGTATCTATAGTTGAATCTGTAAGCCGACTTTGAAAGTCTTCTTTAGATTCACCATCCACCCAGGGTTGCACGTTTAATAATGTATAACTCTTTTGTAGCTTAGTTTCATGTTCTACTGGATTTGCTGCTGTTATTGCATTGAGCATGTCTATCATCTCCTTCGCGTCTGTAAGTGCTTCTGCGCTTTGCAATTCCGCAGTTTCATTTTTTTCTGAATTAACCTTTTTCCCTCTTAATTTCATGAGGGATTTATCTCGCTCGAATTTTCGCCGATTTACAAAATCTAATGTCATTAATTTAAGTTTATCTATTTCGAATAAATATGTATTTAATTTACTCTGTTCTATATAAAGAAGATTTTTTAAGGATGAACTCAACTCCTTTTTATCTGCAATATCTTTTTTATTACCAAGCTTTTCCTGAACAAAAAGCAAAGCAAGATAGATAAACAGTTTTTTTAATTGATTAAAAATACTGGGTGGTTCAAATTTTATTTTTTTCAATTCATTTTTAAGATATCTAAAATCATTATCCGGTTGATCGTCTAAAGTCAAACCAGGCTTTAACGCGGTAGCCATAAGAATTCTCTTTGTTTTATACTCACCCTTCATGTTAACACTATCATTAGTTCTTTCCAAGGCGAAGGGACCTTAGTCTATAACAGAGCTCTTTTAGATATTTCCTTGTTCCCAGTATTGCTTCCCCTTAGAATTAAAGCTATTTTGGGGCCCATGACATCTTTACATGGTTTACGGGTCCTCATTACCCGCCCTGTTCATCAAGCAAAAGCTTTAGCTGCTCAAACGCAATATTATGGTGGAGTCGCCATCCAATTCCCAACTCTGGAAATTATCGGAACCAATATAAAAAAAGTAATATTAGGCATAAAAAAGCTGAAGGAATACGATTTTGTCATCTTTATTAGCCCAAATTCAGTCTTTAACACTGCCGAGATTATCCATGATATTTGGCCTTTATGGCCTAAAAATACCAACGCCATCACCACAGGCCCTGGTACTGCGTTAGCTTTAATGCAACATAATCTACCTTGCGATAACTGCCCAGAAAGGGATTTTAATGGTACTGGCCTATTAAATCTCACTACGTTACAGGATATAAAACAAAAAAAAATACTCATTATAAAAGGGGAAGGTGGTCGCTTATATCTAGCAAAGGGCTTAAAAGCTAGGGGTGCTCAGGCAGATAATCTAAATGTTTACAAGAGACGGCTGCCAAAAATTGACAAAGATAATATCCCGCATCATGAAGCCATTGATGTCATTATTTGTACTTCTAGTACCGGACTCGAAAATTTAGTGGGTTTATTATATCCATACTGGCAAGATATTTTATTTAAAAAACAATTGCTCGTCATTAGTCCTCGACTGGCTGACAACGCTAAGAAACTTGGTTTTGTCAAACCGCCCTTAATATCGGATAATGCAACAAATGCGGCCATTATACAAAACCTAGTTTCCTGGCGGGAGCAATCACTATGGAATCACAGCCCACACCCAACTTAGAAGAAACAGAATTAAAGGTCAAAAAAAATAAACCTAATAAACCTTTGCGTTCTAAAAGCTGTTTCACCGCTTGGTGTGCAATAGGATTGTTACTCATCACCTGGACAGGTTTATTTCTAGGATTAGGTTTTTTTTGGTTAAAAAATAGAGGGGATCTTAACGAATATCATCGTCAACTATCCGCCATACAAACGCAGATCTCGCAAAGTCAAACTGACAGTAAAAACCTCCAGCAACATATCTCACAACTACAAAATTTTATTGAACAAAAATTCTCAGCTAATGATAATGCTATTCTGCTCGCTAATGTTAATCAACTGATTCAATTAGCTCAGTATAATCTTGTTTATTTTCATGATACCGACAATGCTTTGTCTGCATTGTCACTAGCCGATAAACAATTAAGTACAATAATAAGTCCAGATGTTCGGTTAGAAAATCTACACCAGTTATTAACTCAATACTTAACTAACTTAAAAGCTTTACCTCATATTGATTTAACGGCTATCTTAGCCCAGCTCCAGACTTTAAAAGCACAAATTATACAATTGCCTTTATTGGCAACATCTAACTCTGCCACGCCGAAGCCTGAGGCTACTGTCGGAAGTTCTTCGGAAAATAAATGGGTAAGTATGTTGAAAAATAGTCTAGACAGCTTCCGACAACTAGTCGTTATTCGACGTCTGAATAAACCTATAGAGCCTTTATTACCAGAAAGAGAGCAACTATATCTGCAACATAACCTGATATTATTGTTACAACAAGCTCAATGGGCACTAATACATCATGAGGCAATTATCTATCAATCCAGTTTGCAAGAAATTCAAGAAAATATAAAAGATCATTTTGCTGCTAGCTCACCTCTCACACAAACAGTTATGCAAAATATTACGCAATTAAAACAAATCGATTTACAAACTCCGTCTCTTGATTTAAATCCATTACTCGAGGCAATTTCGATTATCAAAAAAACGCCCGCTAATCAAAAGGAACCCACTTGATGCATCGGTTTTTTATATTTTTATTGGTCCTTGCCATTTCGGTCTGGATCGGCGCTAAAATAACTCTCGATCCAGGTTATATGTTGATTACTTGGCATCAACTTGCCATAGAAATGCCACTGTGGTTAGCAACTTTAGCTCTAATCATTAGCTTTATTTTAATTTATTATTTAATTCGGTTTATTAGATATTTATTAATATTACCAAAAAAATGGCGCCATAATTTAGATGAAAAACGTTCTCAAAAAATCATGGCTTTGGATGATCAACGCCTATTTTCTTCGCTTTATCAAAAACCACAAAACTGGCATAATATTATAGAAATTTTGCCTCAATTAGAAAATAAGACCTGGATATCTAAAGATCAAATTCAACAATTACAACAAGAAAGTTATGAAAATTTATTAAGTGAAGGAAAATATACCTACGATTTGTCCACGCTTGAGAATATTTGGAACCATTCACCCTCTAAATTAAAAAAAGATCCTTTACTCTTAAATTTTTATATCCAAGGTCTTATACGATATCATGAAGATGCAAAAGCTGAATCGTTAATAATAAAACAATTAAAAAGACAATGGTTTGGCCCACTTGTTTCAACCTACAGTCTTATTAAAAGCCCTAATCCTGCTCGCCAACTAGCTATAGCGGAAAAATGGCTTAAAAAGCATCCTGATGATCCTTATCTTTTGTTAAGCTTAGGTCGCCTATGTAAACAAAGAAAATTATGGGGCAAAGCTCGGGATTATTTGGAAAAAAGTTTAGTCTATGATTCTTCTAACTCAGAAACTTATCTGGAATTAGGTGAATTATTTGAAGCGTTGGAAGAGCCACTTCAAGCTTTAGCATGGTTTAAAAAAGGATTAATAAACAAATAATCATAGTTTTACCAAGTCATATGCATAGTTTTTTAATATAGTAGTAACCGGCCAACCTCTCAAAAAGCGCCCAGCAAAGGGTGACCACTGACACTTAGTACTAAGACGCTGGTCTTCCACCTTTTTCGTTAATGATAAATCGACTAACACGCAATCCTCAGGAAAATCTGGCAAGTCGAATATTTTTTTTGCCCGACGAGAAGTTAAATCCACTATATTGTTTAAAGTAAGTAAATCTTGATGATAGGCTTCCAGTAATAATGGTAAAATGGTTTCTATACCTGGCACCCCGGATGGACACATTCCATAAGGTCTAGCTTTTTCTTCTAGGGTATGTGGGGCATGATCAGAACCTATAGTGTCAATAATACCCGATTTTATTGCCTTAAATAATGCTGTTTGATGCTCTGTAGATCGCAACGGTGGATTCATTACCGCTTTACCTTTTAAACTCGCATAATCAGTTAAATTTAAAAATAGGTGATGCGGAGTTGTTTCGGCAAAAACCGGAAGGCCTTCTTCTTTGGCTCGAGTAATTAAATCAATTTCTTGGTGCGTACTTGTATGTAAAATATACAAACGCGTCCCATATTCGCGAACTAGCTGAATGGCTTTTTTTACGGCTAATATGGCCGCTGTTTCATCGCGAATTTTTGAATGTATCGAATAATTTTGTGGTCCAGAAAATTTTTTTTCGTTTTCTTTTAGACGTAGCTCATCTTCTGCATGAACCGCCACTAACATATTTTCTTCAGCTGCTATCTTGAAAATAGCATGTAAACTCTCATCATCATCGATAACTAGACCGCCGGTACTACATCCCATAAAAACTTTAATACCAATGACTTGATCTTTTACTTTTTTTATTTCATTTAAGTGATGCTTATCAGCACCAAAGAATAAATGATAACGTAAAGGTATTTTTACTTCTTTTAATTGCTGGTCAATAAGTGCTTTTTTTTCTTGCAAGGCAACTTGTGTAACCGTTGGAGGCAAAGTATTAGGCATATCGAAAACCGTAGTATAGCCACCTTTTATACTAGCTTTAGCAGCAGTTCTCCAATCTTCTTTGTATTCTAAACCAGGTGTTCGGAAATGCACATGGGGATCGACTAATCCCGGCAATACTAATAAATGAGTACCTGAGATAGTTATTTCTTGCTCACTATTTATAGTAATATTTTGACGTTGATTTTCTACATTAAGAATATTATCTATCTGTATCATAAATAAATTTCTTCAACTTGATCGCGCTCAAAAGGTTTCTCGCAATAAAAACAATACAGTTTTAACTGATTTGGAGATCCTTCTAATTTAAAATATCCTTTTGACTCAATATGATTGATACAGTTGTGATTAGGACACACTAATATATCACGTATAGTTTTGGGTAATTCGCAATTAATCTTTTCGCTAACTTTAAAATTTTCAATTCGATTAATCGTGGCACCCGGAGCAAGGATCGCAATATGTTCAATTTCCCGAGAATTAAGTAATCGATTTTCAATTTTGATTAAATCTTTGAGTTTTAAAGATGTACTTCGCAAATTTAATCCTAATGTGACACGCTGTTTACTATTAATCACATGCAACAAACGCATAATTTTAAGTGCTTGGCCTGCTGGAATATGATCGATAACAATACCATTATCAATTGCAGAAACCGAACGTGTTTTGATCATAAGTTTAATCCAAAAAAAATATTTAGAGCGTTAACTTATCAAGTAATAACGATAAAATCGCTTGTCTGATATAAATTGCATTGACTACTTGCTTAAAATATAAAGCATAAGGTGTTTCATCAACGGCTTTATCAATCTCGCGTCCGCGCGGCAAAGGATGTAAAATATTTAAATTAGTTTTAACTTTTTTTAACTTTTCTGGCGTCAGAACATATTGATTTTCAAACAGCCGGTGTTCTGATTGCGGAAATCTTTCTTGCTGTAACCTAGTCATATATAAAATATCAATTTTAGAAATCACTTCATCTAGACTTGCATGAAAAGAAAAGCGAATACCTTTATGTTTTAGTTCATCGCAAATTACTTCTGGCAACGCCAGTAACGAGGGTGCAATCAAAAATAATCTCATGTTAAACAACGCACATAGTTGTACTAAAGAATGTACGGCACGGCCGTATTTTAAATCTCCTACCAATGCAATCGATAATCCTTCCAAATTTCCTTGGGCTTCTTGTAATGTGAATAAATCGGCTAAAGCTTGCGTAGGATGCTGATTTGCGCCATCTCCCGCATTAATAACAGGTTTATCCGATACTTCTGCAGCTAAACGTGCGGATCCCTCGAGTGGATGCCGAATTATAATGAGATCAGCATAACAAGAAACCGTTTTGATTGTATCCTGTAAATCTTCACCTTTTTTGATAGAAGTATTTTCACTGCCCGAAAAGCCAATGACTTGCCCCCCCAAGCGTAAGGTAGCTATCTCAAATGATAAACGGGTACGAGTTGAAGGCTCAAAAAAACAATGTGCAATTATTTTATCGAGCAGATATTTTTTAGGTGAACTTTTCTTAAATTTTTTGGCCAGATTTAATATACTATTTACTTCTACTACCGAAAGATCTCGAATTGATATAATATTTTTACCCAAGACTTTAGACATCATTCACCCACACTTATTCTGGTTTAGAACCAAATTTTGCCAAGATTCTACTGGCAATTCTTTACCCCACAAACTGACTAAACATTGCAAGATTATTAGTGCGACCTGCGCATTCGTAATTAAAGGAATATGATGATCAATAGCTAAACGCCGAATTAAAAACCCATCTGTTTGCTGCAAGCCTGTCATCGAACTGGGTATATTAATAATCGCTGCTATCTTTCGTTGAGTAATTAAATCTCTAATATTCGGTTTTTTTGCTTCACTCGTTTTGTTAACAAAATAAGAGGCTATACCATGCTGAGATAAAAACTGGTGAGTTCCTTCTGTGCTGTAAATAAGCCAGCCTTGATCATCAAGCTGTTTGATCCAAGGTAAAAGTTTAATTTTATAGCTATCTGCGACACTTAATAACAATTTCTTTTCGGCGATATTTTGATCCGTTGCCAACCATGCTTTATAAAATGCTTCCACTAAATCCTCGGCAATACATGCCACTTCTCCTGTAGATGCCATTTCAACCTGAGCAACAGGGTTGGAACCTTTTAAGCGACTATAAGAAAATTGTGCTGCTTTGACACCCACATAATCTAGCTCTAAAGTTTCATAATGTTTTACTTGGTGCTTATTTAGCATCACTTCGGTGGCTATTTGTATGAAATTATGACCCGTTACTTTAGAAACAAACGGAAAAGAACGTGATGCGCGTAAATTACATTCAATAACCTGAATATCATTATTTTTGGCAATAAATTGAATATTAAACGGTCCCGTTATGTGTAAAGCCTTTACAATTTTGCGCGCTATACTTTTAGTACGGCGTATGGTTTCTAGATACAACTTCTGAGGTGGTAACACAACAGTCGCATCTCCAGAATGAACCCCGGCGTTCTCGATATGTTCTGAAATAGCTTGAATAACAATATCACCCTGCTTAGCAACTCCGTCTATCTCTAATTCTTTTGCTTCTTGAACAAATTTGGATATCACTACTGGATAATCTTGTGAAACATGCGCAGCGGCTTGTAAATGCTGGTCCAAAGATTCCGGATCGAAAACCACATTCATCGCAGAACCTGACAAAATATAAGAAGGTCTAATTAATACCGGATAACCCACTTTAGCTGCAAAGCTTTTTGCTTTACTCAAACTTGTAATTCTTTCCCAAGCAGGTTGATCGACATTAAGCGTATTTAATAAGGCAGAAAATTTTTCTCGATTTTCGGCGCGATCAATAAACGTCGGATCCGTCCCCAATAAATGGTAACCCTCTCTAGCTAAAGGTACAGCTAAATTATTTGCAATCTGTCCCCCTACTGAAACAATAATCCCCTTTGCGGATTCAAAATCCACAATATCTTGTACACGCTCAAAAGTAAGCTGTTCGAAATACAATCGATCCGATTCATCATAATCCGTAGAAACAGTCTCAGGATTTGAGTTGATAATAATGGCAGTTTCATTTAAACGACGCAAAGTCTGAGCGGTGTTAACTGCACACCAATCAAATTCAACAGATGATCCTATCGAGTAAGGTCCCGAACCTAACACAATAATAGGTCGCCGCTTTGCTGGGGAAATATCATGTTCAGTGGCATGATAGCTTAGATACAGATAATTCGTTTGCGCGGCAAACTCCCCTGCCAAAGTATCTATTTGTTTCACAAAAGGCTTAATACCATTTTTTAAGCGTAGAGTTCGAATTTGCTCTACTGATTTATTTTTGGTTTTCGCAATAAAACTATCTGAAAAACCCGCTTGTTTTAATTCACGTAAAAAATTTTTGTCCAATTTATGGTGATTTAATTGCCTTTCTAATTCTGTAAGTTGATGTATTTGCGCCAAAAACCAAAAATTAATCTGTGATAAACGTTCAGCTTGCAGAACTGATCCGCCATTTTTAAAAAATTGGTATAAAGCAAATAAACGTCTATCGGTGGCAAATTGTATTTCTTTGCGTGGATTATCAATTTTTTCTGGATAATCCATTAAGCAAGTGGCTCCTTTATTTAACATACCCACTGCTTTTTGTAATGCTTCGGGAAAAGAACGACCAATTGCCATGACCTCACCCACGCTCTTCATTTCAGTACCAATCGTTCTTTCAGCTGCTTTTAATTTATGAGTATCCCAACGTGGAATTTTTACCACGATATAATCTAATGCTGGTTCAAAATAAGCACTCGTCACCTGAGTAACACTATTTTTAATTTCACATAACTGATAACCCAGCGCTAATTTAGTGGCAATGAAGGCTAAGGGATAACCGGTAGCTTTGGAAGCCAAGGCACTGGAGCGTGATAAACGCGCATTCATTTCTATAACTCGGTAATCACCATTTTTAGGGTTAATAGCAAATTGAATATTACATTCACCGATAATGTTAAAATGTTCGGCAACTTGTATAGCCATATTGCGCAATAATTGGTGTTGCTCATTGGTTAGAGTCTGTGCCGGCGCTACAACGATACTTTCTCCGGTATGGATACCCATTGCATCCATATTCTCCATATTACAAATAGTTAATGCATTTCCTCGTTGATCACGGACAATTTCGTACTCAAATTCTTTCCACCCAAATAAATATTCTTCTATTAAAATTTGCGGTGCGGTGGCCAAGCTTTCCTGTGCCCGCTGTTCAAGTATTTCTTGTTGCGTAATTTTCCCAGAACCTAATCCTCCTAGAGAAAACCCTGAGCGCAGCATGATGGGATAGCCGATTTTTTTCGCTGCCTTCAACGCCTCGGCAACCGTTTTGACTGCAAAACTAAGTGGTGTTTTAATTTTTATCTTCGCTAAAGCAGCTTTAAAAAGATCTCGGTCTTCTGTTTGACGTATCGATGCAACAGATGTCCCTAATACTCTCACCTTATATTTTTTTAATATTCCTTTTTCTTCTAAATCTAATCCTAAATTAAGTGCAGTTTGTCCGCCGACACCTAGTAATATTCCATCTGGCTTTTCTTTGATAATAATCCGTTTCACGGTATCAAAATTTAAAGGCTGCAAATAAATTTCATCAGCTAAATTTGCATCTGTTTGTATGGTAGCTATGTTCGGGTTTATTAACACCGAATTAATTTTTTCTTCCTTTAGTGCTTTAATGGCTTGTGAACCGGAATAATCAAACTCTCCCGCTTGGCCTATTCGTAAACCACCAGAACCTAAAATCAGAATTTTCTTACCCTTGAACCGTTGTATTTTCATAATTTTTATAACATGCGATAAAAACGTTCGAATAACCATTGCGTATCCATCGGCCCAGGAGCGGCTTCAGGATGAAATTGTACGGAGAAAAAAGGATCTTTCTTGTGCTCAATCCCTGCAACCGTTCCATCATTTAAATTTCGAAATAATACTCGCCAATCCTTAGGAAGTGTTTTTTCGCTTACAGCATAGCCATGATTTTGTGAGGTCAAATAGCAGTGCTGTGTGGGCAAATAGATACAGGGTTGATTTTGAGAACGATGACCAAAAATTAACTTATAGGTTTTAGCACCGACTGCTAAAGCCATTAATTGTGTCCCTAAACAAATGCCGAAGCAGGGCTTCTTTTTAACTAAAGCCTTTTTTAAAATAGCTACTGTTTTTTTACATAATTGCGGATCACCTGGACCATTGGAAATAAAAACTCCATCATAGTCTTCCTGACTATAATCGTAATCATAAGGAACTCGTTTAATTTTTAGTGGAAATTTTAATAAGCAACGCAAAATATTTTCCTTAAGGCCGCAATCTACTACAATTATTTTTTTTCTACCTTCACCATAATGAAAAGGCTCGGCAATGGTTACTTGCTTTACCCAATCGATAGATTCAAATTCAATAAAATTTTCTTTACATTTATTTAATCGAGTAATGATTCCCGGTGTTACCCCATTTACTCTTAAGCAATGTGTTAAAGCACGTGTATCCATGCCAGTAATAAAAGGTATATTTTCAATTTCTAACCAATTTAATAATGAACGTTGCGCGGTATGATTTGAATAAAATGGCGCTAGTTCTGAAATAATCACGCCTTTTACTTGAATTTTGTTCGATTCCCAAGTATTCGGCGCAGAAACGCCATAATTTCCTATCAGGGGATAAGTAAAACATAGTATCTGTCCTGCATAAGAAGGATCGGTTAAGGATTCTGTATAACCTAACATCCCTGTATTAAATATAACTTCACCGGAAACTTCAGCTTCCTGGTTGCATGGAATATACCCCTTAAAGCTCTCACCTGTTTTTAATATTAATTGTGCTGAAACTAATTTTTTCATAATCTCGTTTGTTGGTGAAATTGCATAGCAAGATATGGATTCCACATCATGCCGGTTGCCGAAAGAGCTAAGTCAGCGCCTATATTAAAAAATTCGTTAAAATGTTCCGGTAAAGTGATTCCACCTATACCCACTATAACTAAATTTAATTTTTCAGCCTGATTAATTTGAACTAATTTTTTAACACATTGCAATGCTAATTGACGAATCGGATAACCAGACACTCCACTATAAATCCTTTTTCCAAATGCCGGGCGATAACTTTTATTTAACACACGCATACTGATGGAATTGATAGCACTTATTCCACTTGCTCCGGCACCTGCTGCGGAGATTAATAAATTAACGAGAGATTCATGTTCATGAATCAAACCTAATTTTAGTAGTATAGGAATACCACGCACACATTTTGCAACACAGCATGTTATTTGCGATACATATTCATTACTCCAATATAGAGGTTCTCCTGATTGCATTAAATTGGGACATGAAAAATTTAACTCGATAATATCAGCGCCTGCTTCTTTGGCCATTAATGCCGCTGCCGCAAAATCTTGTGACATGGATTGTAGCGAATCACCTTCACCATAAACAGACACAATCAACACTTGACCTTCTGCTAGAGAATTTTTTGCAAGCGCTATATCTTGCATAACTATCTTAGGTTCCAAACATCCGTTGCCAAATGAATTACTAATAGCAATTTTGTCATTTATATTTTCAAATTTATTCTTGATAAAAAGAACCTTCTTTAAATCAGAATAATCAAATAATTTTTCACAATCGAGATGAACAATATTAGGTAATGGATGCGTAGGATATGCTTGGCGTCGTATTGTTTTATAGGTTAATACATCGAAACCTAGTTGTGCTAATAATGCAATTCCTTTTCCGGTTGTTGCAGCACAAGCCGCCGCGCCCACACGAGATACTAAAGGATAGCCAAATAATGATATCCACTGGGTTTTATCTGGCCAAATTCGAGGCAGTGGTTTTATTGATGGGAAAAAGGGATTGCTGAAGTTTTCTTCAAAAGTTTTATTAATGTCATAGAGAGGCGATGAAACGCGCAACATGCGATATGGCTACAAATAATTTCGACTATTTAAACTGATTTTCCTGAAAATACCAAGTTTTTTATCATCTTATTTTATATTTTTTCCAAGATAGTTGTTTTACCGATCTTCTATATAAGAAACCGGGTGATAAAAACCATCTCTAGCAACGAGAAAGATAATAAGAAATTATGCGGGATAAGAATTATAGATTCAATACGAATCAAATTGAACGCTCTTTTTAAGGATTAAAGAACTTTATTGGTGCCGAGAAGAGGACTCGAACCTCCAAGGGTTGCCCCACAAGTACCTGAAACTTGCGTGTCTACCAATTTCACCACCTCGGCAAATTTCTCTCTAGAGTTTGCTCATTTTGATAGTGGATAAGTTGCTTCTAACCAAGCTCGCAAACCGCCTTGCAGAGAGGCAACATGGCGATAACCCATTTTTTGTAGATTATCTGCCGCCAGGCAAGATCGAAAACCGCCGCTACAATAAACAACTATCTCTGATTCAAAATCTGGAATGTATTTCTCGATATCTCGCTCAATGATCCCCTTACTAAGGTGGATTGCATGAGCAATCGATCCTCCTTGAAATTCATTTTGTTCACGTACATCGATCAAATAAAAAGAGTCTTGATTGTTAATTTTTTTATTTAAATCAGCAACCGCCAACTCTTTTATCTGAGGCTTTATTTTATCGATTAACTTTATAAAGCCTGATTTATGTTGTTTTTGATTGATCACGATAGACCTCTTGCATAAGCTGCGTGCTAGACTTGATTTCATCGTTAAACGCTAGTCTACGGACCTCATTTACTCATGTAATCCGGTCCTCGACTATCTTTTACCTCGAACTCAAGCCCATCACTGGGTTATGCAAGAGCTCTAATGTATTTCGTTTTCCATTTCTTCTGCTTCTATATCTTTCATAGTTAAACGAATTCGGCCTTGTCTATCTATTTCTAGTACTTTAACTTTGACAATTTGACCTTCGCTCAATACATCACTTACTTGCTCAACACGCTCATTAGAAATTTGCGAAATATGCACTAAACCATCACGACCAGGTAATACGTTAACAAACGCACCAAAATCGGTCAATTTAACAATTGCACCTTCATAAGTACGACCCACTTCCACTTCTGCTGTTACTTTTTTAATACGTTCTATTGCATTTTGGCAAGCCTGTAAATCAGATGTCGAGATCCGAACGACACCATCATCACTAATATCGATTAAGGTTCCCGTTTCTTCAGTAATAGCGCGAATTGTCGCCCCACCTTTCCCAATTAAATCCCTTATTTTATCAGGATTTATCTTCAAAGTTGTTATACGAGGTGCATAAGGAGAAACTTCAATACGCGGTTCAGCTAGAGTTTCTTGCATAATGTTTAATATATGAAAACGACCTTCTTTAGCTTGATCTAATGCCACCCGTAAAATTTCTTCTGTAATTCCGTCAATTTTAATATCCATTTGTAATGCAGTGACGCCTTCTATGGTACCTGCAACCTTAAAATCCATATCTCCTAAATGATCTTCATCACCTAAAATATCGGTTAACACCGCAAACTGTTCGCCTTCTTTTATTAGTCCCATGGCGATACCCGCTACATGTTTCTTTAAAGGCACACCAGCATCCATTAAAGCTATACTTGCGCCACAGACTGTTGCCATAGAGCTAGAACCGTTTGATTCGGTAATTTCAGAAACAACACGTAGTACATAAGGAAAATCTGATTCGCTTGGTAATACTGCACGTAAAGCACGTTTCGCTAAATTACCATGTCCAATTTCACGTCGTTTAGGGCTTCCCATTTGACCGGTTTCGCCCACGCAATAGGGAGGAAAGTTATAGTGAAGCATAAACGTTTCACGTCCTTCTCCATCTAAGCCTTCTACCGTTTGTGCATCTCTATCCGTGCCTAAAGTAGTCACCACTAATGCTTGAGTCTCGCCTCTAGTGAATAAAGCCGAACCATGTGTACGTGGTAAAAATCCTGGCTGAATAGTAATAGGACGAACGGTTATCCTGTCACGTCCATCAATACGTGATTTACCTGACAAAATACGACCACGTACTATTTTCTCTTCTAAATTTGCTAGGAACAACTGAATAGCTTTCGCGGTAATTCCTTTTTCTTCAGCTAGCCATTTAGCAACAAAACTCTCCTTTAATTTATCTAACTTCATTTTACGCTCAAGTTTTTCTGGAACTTGATAGGCCTCGATTAACGAGGCTTCAATAGATTGAATCATCTCTTGCTCTACATTTATATCCAAGAGAGACGTTGAAGGTTTAACATCCCAAGCCTGCTTGCCAGCATCTGCAGCAAGTTCTTTTATAGCCTGAATAACACCCTGCATTTGTTGATGTCCAAATAAAATAGCATTCAACATAATTTCTTCTGGAAGTTCAGCCGCTTGAGATTCCACCATTAAGACGGCTTTGTCTGTTCCTGCAACTACTAAGTCTAAATCTGATGTTTCAAGCTGTTTGAAACTTGGATTTAAAATGTACTGTCCGTCCGAATACCCTACTCTTACAGCGGCTATAGGGCCTTTAAATGGAAGACCTGATAAAGATAAAGCAGCAGAAGCGCCAATTAATGCAAGTATATCTGCATTAATAGCTGGATCTGAGGATAAAACAGTCGCAACAATTTGCACTTCATTATGAAAATCATCAGGAAATAGGGGACGAACAGATCTATCAATTAAACGCGAAGTTAAAACTTCTTTTTCAGTGGGTCGCCCTTCTCGTTTAAAATAACCTCCTGGAATTTGTCCAGCTGCAAAGAAGCGCTCTAGATATTGCACAATCAATGGAAAAAAGTCTTTTTCTTCGCCAGCATGTTGTTTGACGACAACTGTCACTAAAACTCTTATGTCACCCAATTTCACCTCAACAGCTGCAGTAGCTTGCCGCGCGATGTGACCTATTTTTAAAATAAGTTTTTGTGGACCAAACTGCACAATTTTCTCTATAGTTGTCACGCTTACATTCCCTCAAAAAAAACAAATGGGCGCAAATTACCGCCCATTGGTACGAATAAAATGTCTTCAACGATGGGCTGAAGAGTATAAATCCCGGACTTAACCACGCAAGCCGAGTTGTTTAATCAGCGTCAAATAACCCTGTAAATTAACGCCTTTGAAATATTTTAATAATTTACGACGCAAAGCTACTTTCTTTAATAAACCTTGTCGTGAATGATTATCCTTCTTATGCACTTGAAAATGGCCATTTAGCTGTTCAATAGCTCCAGATAATAAAGCAATCTGAACCTCTGGGGATCCTGTATCACCCGGAGAACGTTGATATTTAGCCAATATTTCATTTTTAGCCAACATAAAACCTTTTACCTCTTATAAATGAACCCGCTATTCTATGCATAATCCCTGCAACTGACAAGGAATATTTTCTCAAATTATCTTTAACCTAGTTAAATATCGATAATCTTCCCAATTACAGGAGTCTCCATTAAATTGTCAGTAAAATACTTACTTTTAATTTTTATATTATCCTAATGTATCAAAAGACTTTTAAAAAGTTTCAATTTACTTTGAAAAATAAAAAATCCCTAACGGGATTATATCTTATACAAAAATTTACTGCCTTCAGCTGGCACGATAAATCATATCATTATTTAGCATAAACGCTCTGTCATGTTAGAATACCCACCCGCCGCTGACAGCTATTTTGGACTCGTTTGTCAGCGTTGGAAATTATCAGCATGGACAGGTAAAATTACCGCTAATTAATAAGTGAAAATGATATGAAAACTACTAGTAGCATGAGCAAAATTCTTAAAGGATTAATGGGTGAGTTAGGAATTAATGAATCGGAACTAGCGCGACGCACCGGGGTAGGTCAACCTGTAGTACATCGAATTTGCTCTGGAGAAACCGATAATCCCAAAGTCGCTACTTTGAGCCCGATTGCCAATTTTTTCGCTATCTCTATCAGTCAACTCATTGGCGATGAACCCATATCAGCTGATCGGATTCCAGGCACTTTTAATCCTGACGCCCAAGGTTGGCGGCAAATTCCATTGCTTAGCTGGCCGCAAGTGCTACATTGGCCTAATCTCACTGAAAAATTAGCACCCTTACCAACGGTTTCTACTGATATCGACATGAGTCAGCATGCTTATGCGGTTTCTGCTAGAGATACTACTATGGAACCTCGTTTTCCAGAAGGCACCATACTACTTATCGATCCTGATCTAAAACCAAATAGTCTTGATTTTGCTATTGTTCACATTGAAGGACATGATTTACCTAATTTCAAACAAATTTTAATTGATGGCGGACATACCATTCTTAAACCTCTCAATACTGATTTCAAAACTTTGCTATTAGATAAGCCTCATCGATTTTTAGGGGTCATGGTCCAATCAAGAATGGATTTTAAAAAGAAAAAATAAACTTCTTTGGGCGTATTGATAATTGTAACTAATGTGAATAGGGTCACGACAGTAAAGTGCTCATCGTCATTGCGAGCGCGTAGCGCGGCAATCCATTGGAAAACTTAATTTTTTGTGGATGGCCGCGGCCTCACTGACGTTTCGACCTCGCCATGACGGACTGTTTTTTAATTTTTATACTGTGATCTAAATTGTCATGAATCAAAAAAAGCGTACAGCAATTTTTCAACGTTTTCACACTGATAATCCCCACCCAACAACAGAGTTAGTTTATTCCTCACCTTTTGAGCTATTGATTGCGGTTATTCTTTCCGCGCAGGCAACCGATAAATCAGTTAATCAGGCAACGCAAACATTATTCGTTAAAGCAAATACACCAAAAAAAATAGCCGGATTGGGTTTAACTGGTTTAAAAAAGTATATAAAAACTATCGGCTTATATAATACTAAGGCAAAAAATATCATAAAAACCTGTAAAATTTTGCTGGAGCAATATCAGGGAAAAGTTCCTAGTAATCGTGAAGCACTAGAAAGTCTACCCGGCGTTGGACGTAAAACAGCTAATGTCATTCTTAATACTGTTTTTCATCAACCCACCATTGCCGTTGATACGCATATTTTTCGAGTGTGTAACAGGACGGGTCTCGCACCTGGAAAAACCCCTTTGGCCGTTGAGAAAACCTTATTAAAAGTCGTTCCCAAAAAGTATTTAAAAAACGCTCATCATTGGTTAGTGTTACATGGGCGCTATACTTGTTTAGCTCGTAAACCCAAATGTCCTGAGTGTATCATCCAAGATCTTTGCGAATATCCCCACAAAACTGTACTCAAATAAATCAAACCTTGTAAACCTTACTGTTTTGTGAGCACTTAGCGTCTCTAAGTACCCGTATTTAAAATCCCTTTTAGAATTTCTTCAACACCAAGATCACGTAAATTCTGTGCGGCTAAAAATCCAATTTTTTCTGCATCGGCAATAGAACCTTGCTTTTCAACTTTAATGAGTTTTGTGCCTTCTAGATTTCCTACTAGAGCCCGCAAATTCAATTGGCCGTAACCCAGTGTAGTTGCATAAGCCGCTATAGGCACTTGGCAGCTGCCTCCGAGTTCTCGGCTTAAAGCTCGTTCAGCTAACACACAATAATAGGTATCCGGATCAGTCAATTTAGAAATAGTTGCTATGCTTTCTTCATCATCTGCGCGGCACTCAATTCCTAAAGCACCTTGCCCTGGCGCAGGCAAAAAACAAGTGGTTTCTAAATATTCGCTAATACAATCTGTTTTTTTTAAACGTATTAGTCCTGCGGCTGCTAAAATTATTGCGTCAAATTCGCCTGCAGCCAATTTGTCCAGACGCGTTCCTACATTTCCCCGTAATACTTTCACTTGTAAATCTGGACGCAAAGCCAATAATTGCGATTGGCGCCGTAAACTTGAAGTTCCTATATAAGATCCAGACGATAATTGTATTAAAGGTTGCGCAAATCTTGAAATTAATACATCACGAGGATCTTCTCGCTTGCAAATGGCCGCTAATACTAAACCTGTTTCTAAATCCATCGGCAGATCTTTCATGGAATGAACGGCTATATCTGCCTGATGATTAAGCAAAGCTCCTTCTAATTCTTTAACAAACAAACCTTTACCACCTAATTTACTTAAAGAACTATTTTGCTGTCGGTCACCTTCTGTAAGCAAAGGAAGCAGACTGATGGTTAAATATGGAAATAGTATCTCCAATTGTTCTTTAATGGTATTGGCTTGCCAATAGGCTAAGGGACTTTTTCGAGTAGCAATACGTAAAAATTTTTTCTTATCCAAAACTCGCCCCAAGTATTAAAAATTTTGTAATTGAGTTTTGATAAGCTGATCTTTTCTTTCCCATAGCTCATTCAGTTTTTTTTGAAAGTATATTCGATATTGACGATCATTTTCATAATCACCCAACCAGTCTTTTGTGATAGGTATTGCTTCTACATCAACAATTATTTTTTCTATATTTCCTGATAAGAAATCTAACAAGCTGGCCTGATGAGGGGGATAAATAATGGTGACATTAAGAATTTTATGAAAAAAATCACCCAAAACAGCAAGACTAAAAGCCATACCCGCTGCTTTGGGGCGGAGTAAATGTTCATAAGGCGATGCTTGTAATTCTCTTTTTTTCTGTGAGAATCGAGTACCTTCAACAAAATTAGTAACGGTAGTGGGTGTCATTTTGAATTTAGCGCTAGCTTTTTTAGTTTCTTCAATATCCTTATCTTTAAGTTCTGGATGTTTGCTTAGTTTGGCTTTGCTATATCGACGCATAAATGGAAAATCTAATAACCAACATGCCCAACTTGCTATCGGCAAAGTCCAAAGTAACTCTCTTTTTAGAAAAAATTTCAAAGGGGGAATTTTACCGCTAAAAATAGACTGCAAAATAAGTATATCTGCCCAGGACTGATGATTAGAAATGAGTAAATACCATTCTTTATAATGTAGTTGATCTAATCCTTTTATCTCCCATTTAATATGAGTTATCCATTTTAAAAGAAAATAATTACTGCGTAACCAAACCGCATGTAAAAGCTCCATTAATTTTTTGGTAAGTTGTCGCCATTTTTTCCAAGGAATAATAAATCGCAACAAACCTACTATCGCTAACGGAACAAACCAAACAGTAAGAATAATGAGATATAAAGCCGCCGTGAGCCCAGCTCTTAAGAACTTAAACAAATTATTCATAAATATATTTCGCACATTTCAGATTAATTCTCAGTGTGCATATACTTTTCGCATATTTTTTTGAATTAATTTACCTACTCTAAAAAACCTAGATTTTATTGAAAAGTAAATTGGTACGATCGACTAAATTACGCCATATACCGCCTTTTGATAAACTTTCTAAAGCAATAAGCGGCGCTGAGGCAATAGATTTATCGTTTAATACCACATCGATTTGACCAATGACCTCACCTTTTTTAATCGGCGCTTTTAAATTCGGTGTAAAAGTCATGGTCGTTGCGGGTTTTTTATTTGAACCAAGTGGAAGCGTTGCATAGAGATCTTGCGCTACACCAACTTTAATTTGCGGACGTTGGGCAAACCAAATCCTAGTGGTGGCCAAATTAACCCCTGCGTTATATAACTTATGTGATTCAAAAAAACGAAACCCATACGTCAGTAATTTTTGGCTATCTTGTGCGCGCATTTCATCAGTAGGGGCTCCCATAACGATGGTAATTAAACGCAAACCGTTTTTTTGACCTGAAGCAGCCAAACAAAAACCTGCTTCATTGGTATGGCCTGTTTTAATTCCATCCACATCGGGATCACGCCATAGTAAGCGATTACGATTGGGTTGTTTAATTCCGTTGTAAGAAAACCATTTTTGCGAATACCATTTATAGTCTTCAGGAAAATCAAGGATTAATGCGCGCGCTAAAATGGACATATCACGTGCAGTGGAGTAATGGCTAGGATCGGGTAATCCATCTACATCAACAAAATGAGTGTTGCTCATACCCAATCTTGCTGCTTGCTGATTCATTAAATTAACAAAAGACTCCTGACTTCCCGCAACATATTCGGCCATGGCCACACAGGCATCATTACCTGAATCAACTATCATACCTTGCATTAAGTCTTGCACACTGACTTTATCACCAACCTTAACAAACATTTTAGAGCCGCCTGTTTTCCAAGCAGCTTCGCTAATGGTTACTAAATCAGCGGGATGTATATGCCCTTGTTGCAAAGCCATAGACACAACATAAGAAGTCATCATTTTAGTTAAGCTGGCAGGAGCGACGCGCTCATCAATATTTTCACTTGCTAAAACTTTACCGCTATAGGCATCCATTAATAGGTATGCTTTAGCATTTACGCTAGGAGCAATCGGTGTCAATGTAGGTTGTGCAGCAGCGGGAGCTGTTATTGGTATCACTGGATCAGCTTTGCATACTGAGCCGAATAACCCCACTATTAAGAATATGAGAGTAAAACACAGTGAATATCGCTTAAACATGATGTAAACGCCTTATACAGTTTAGAACTATGTGAGTATACTAATATTAGTTTTTAATATAAGTCCAGATAAAAAGAGCCTATAAATCATTTTAGTGATTTAATAATATACTGCAAATACTTGATTATTTATAGGATAATAACTATTCCACCAAAAATTTCTTTCACTGTCTCTTTCGCCTTTAAACTTTATTTTCGCTCTGGTTTACGGTAAAGTGCGACTGGTTTAATCGCTGCTTTCGTTAGGAAATTTGAAGGTAAGGTATAAAAAATGAGTAAACACTTAAGAATATCAGAATCTACCAACTCCTTCTTCCAAAATGCAGTACTTAGCACTATCTTTGTTTTTAAGTCCAACATTTATCAAATAGGCTCGATATTTGAAAAAATTCTTGCTCCAATTTTGTTTCCGCTTGTTATTATACCCGATGCCATAGCGAGTTTGTTTGCTCTTTATCATTTTGCCAGCGCTAAAAATAAAAATCTAGGTAAAACCTTTGATTTAATTCATGCTCCAATTAAAACCGCATTAGTTTTCACTGCTGTCTTTGCTGGGCTTAGTCTCATTTTCGTACAAGGTTTATTTCTAACTGCCGTCGGCTCCAGTGTCGTCTACCATCTGGGCTTATCGATTCTACATGCTTATCATTGGCTGAAATCAGAAAAAAATTCACCCTCTCTAGCACTGCATAGAAGTCATACAATAAATAATTTTATTGCAAGCACTATAGGTGGGATAGTCATTGCGGGTATTATTTTAACCATGGTGGTAGCTCCTTATTTGGCTGTAACTATTTTAGCAGCGGCAGGTATAACAGCCGCTACGCTGCTTATGCTAACAACTATTTTTGCAATTTATAGAAACTTTAAGAATCCTCCTGTCTATCCAACTATCGATCCTGTCCTAAGCGATGAAAACTCTGAAAATTTTGAGGATTCAGATTCATTACTTGCATCATTCTCTGATGAAGAATTATCTATCCTCTCAAAAAATCAAAATTCTAACTATTATCACCGTGAATTTCGTTGGTCAAAATTAACTGGCAACCAAGAAGAAAATAAAACCTTTCTTCTTGAAGAAATTGAAAGTAAAAAGTGCCGTCTTCAACAACAAATAACAAGCTCCAGAAACAGCTTTTTTGAACGTTTTTGGCCTGAAGAACCAAAACGCCAAGCTAAAATTGATTTCCTGGGTGCACTTGAAACAAAAATAACCTCAAATGATAGGAGTGAATTATCCATTCCAAATCAGGCATGCCAATCGTTTTTTAGAGCAGTAGGCGATACGGAAGATTTATTCCAAGCTACAAAAGAATATTTTCAATACGCTCAAGGATAATTTGTAAGCTTTTTCATTACAAATATATCTTGTTATATTTTAGTATAGAATAAGTGATTATTTTCCCAGAAAATCAGAAAACCACATAAAATAATGCTTTATAAGACATTTCTAGGCTTATAGACTTTACTTATCGTCTCATATTAGGTATTTATTTAACCTAATATGAGAATAAAAATAAGATTGGCTGTAGCTTGCTTGGCGCTAGTAAATATCCTTTTTATCCCTTTGGGATATGCAGAATATCCTCGCGTGGCTTACCAAATACAGGGCCTCAATCCAGACCTTATGGGTCCTATTCAACAACGTCTGGATAGTAGCCTGCAAGGCTTAGTCGACCCGTCCAATGAAGATGTTCAATTCTGGTATCAACATTCTGTCTCTGAGATTAAACAATCATTGGCAGCTTATGGGTATTTCAAGCCATCTATTAAACACTCATTAAAAAAAATCAACGCTAATTGGAATGCTAGCTATCAAATTTCTGTAGGTCCTCTGTTAAAAATCACGACTTTAAAAATTTCAGTTGACAATCGAAAAGCAGATCCAAAAATAACAAAATTAATATCTGATTTTCCTCTACATCGAGGTGATATCTTTAATAGTGAAGTTTATGAAGAAGCAAAGCAAAAATTACTCGCTAAGATTGTTGCAAAAGCTTACCTTTCTGCTTATTTTTCAAAACATACCATTTTAATTAACCGACAAGCTTACACAGCTAAGCTCATCCTTACTTTAAATATCGGCCCACGTTATTATTTTGGTCCTATTACTTTCCAGCAATCGATACTCAATAATAGTCTATTACAACGTTATATCCCTTTTAAATTGGGTGATCCTTATTCTTCAACTAAACTTTTAAAACTACAAGATAATTTAAACAAAAGTGGATATTTTCAAAACGTTTCGATTCCTGATGCGCCTATCAACAAACAAAATCAAAATTTACCCATTGATTTTATATTAACACCGCGTCCATCTCAGCAATATTTAGCAGGGATAGGTTATGGTACGGATGTAGGTATTCGTGGAAAGCTAGGCTGGGAATCTCGTTATCTAAATAAAGCCGGTCACCGCTTAAATATTTTATCTCAGCTATCTAAAATACAGAATAGCCTACAAACAACTTACACTATCCCTGGAAAACATCCCAATACTGACAATTACAATATTAATTTTGCTATCGTCAGAAAAGAACTTACTCAAGTAATTACAACCACGCAACAAATAGGCATAGGCAGCGTGGATAAATGGAAAGGCTGGCAACGCAATTTATTTTTAAACTATCAAATTGAACGTTTCAACTATCTCAATCAACCTAAGACTAACTCACATCTATTAACTCCAGGTATAAATTTATCCTATAGCAAATTTGATAACCCGCTTTTTGCATTACATGGCTATCAGTTAGATCTCAGATTACAGGGGGCAGATAGAAATTTATTATCTAATACCAGTTTTTTACAAACACAAATACAAGGGAAATATATACTGAGCTGGGATGATAACAGTCGCTTACTGTTTCGCGGTAATGTCGGTTATACACTAACTCCTAGTCTGGAAAATTTTCCTCCTTCTTTGCTTTTTTATGCGGGAGGAAGCCAAAGTGTACGTGGATATGCATATCAATCCTTAGGCCCCGCACGTTATTTAATGTCAGGAAGTGTCGAATATCAGCATCGACTTATTAATAATTTTTATGGCGCTGTTTTTTTTGATGCTGGAAATGCCGTTAATAATTTTCCCATTAATTTGAAAAAAGGAACGGGTATTGGCTTGGTTTGGGCTTCTCCCTTAGGGCCTATGGAAATTACCGCAGGTAAAGCCTTGGATCTTCCTGGACGCCCCATAAGATTTCAATTTACCATGGGGTTTGATTTCTTATGATAAATAACAAGAAATTATTTTTGGTGAGCTGGTTGTTGAGAAGCTTATTAGCCAGTGTTTTTTTATTAAGTAGTTATATAGTTCTTAACACAGAAAGAGGTTTAGAAACGGTTGTATTAATCGGAAAACAATTTCTGCCGGGCCAATTAAGAGTAAATGTTATACATGGACGGCTGTTAGGCCCAATACAACTAAAAGAATTAACTTATCAAAATAATAAAATTAACCTCACTATTTCTGAAGTGAAGTTTGAAGGTTATTGGCGCGATTTATTACAAGGAAAATTAAATTTAGGTCCAATTTATGTCGATAATTTAAATCTTTTTGTAAAACAGCAATCTAATCAAAAAAAATCCAATCCTTCTCAGAGAAAAAATTTTCAAATTCCTAAAATATTTCATTTTTTAAAATTCGATTCGGTTGTTATTCATCAAATGAATATTCAGTCGAACAACTTACACCTGGAATTACAAGGCTCCATTCAACAGCAATGGCACATTAATTGGCAGTTAGATATTAAAGATCCAACAAGCTATGTTCGCAATCTACAAGGCAAAGTAGCTTTACAAGGGTCAATAAACGGAATTTTCCAACAGCCTGAATTTAACCTGATTTTTAAGAAAACAAATCTGGAATGGAAAGAATGGCAAGTCGAACAAATTCAGGCTGAACTGAATATAGACACTAAAAATAAAAAATGGCTTTTTAATATAGCTGCTGCTCAGCTCAGTAATACATCATTTCAGCTTGCACCTCTACAATTAAACTTATCTGGATCTTTATCACCATTTTCTTTACGAGGAAATTTATCTGAATTTAAACTAAATAGATTAGTTCAAAATGAACAGTTTCCAAAAATAATAATTCCTAATACACAAATTAATAGTCATGTATCGAAATATGGATTAGAAACTTCACTACAAACATTTAAAGGAAATACGAACCAATTATTTGCTTACCTATTACTACCGAATTATCAAGCACGCTCGTGGCTGAGAGCCACACAACCGGTACATGCTAGCATTGATTTAAACTTTAAAGATTTAAATTTTTTGAGCCAATTATTTCCTGATGTTAAACATAATAAAGGAAATTTTTATACTCAATTGAAAATTTCAGGTTTAATAAATAAGCCTCTATTTAATCTAACGCTTAATCTTCAGCAAGCTAGCTTAGATATTCCTGATTTAGGACTTAATTTAAAAAATATAAACTATCAGTTACACACCCATAAGAATAATTTAATAGGCACTGGCCAAATTCAATCTGGAAAGGGATCCTTAGAGCTTCAAACTACAACCGATCTATTAAAACCAAATTTACCGACATTAATCGATTTACAAGGAAAAGATGTCACTATAATTCATAATCCAGAATATCAAATTACTGCTACGCCAAAATTAAAAATTCATGCCGATATTCAACAAATTGAAACGGATGGTTATATCTTATTTCCAAAAGCTAGAATTAAAATTAATCCTAAAAATAATAATTTAATTGAATTGTCTAATGACATAGTGTTTGTGGGGGATAAGAAAAAAACTTTTACTTTCCCTTTTGTTTTGAAAAATACTATTAAATTAGAAGCCGGTGATGATATTCATTTGCAATATCAAGGACTCAACACTAAATTAAAGGGTTCACTTACAATAAATCAAGATTCGGATCATCCATTATTAGCCACAGGACAACTAAAGCTTTTTCCAGGTGAATATAGCTATTATGGTCAAAGCTTAAAATTAAAACCTAATGCTTCATTAAATTTCGCCAATACACCCATTAATAATCCTGTAGTAAATATTACGGCCAGTCGAAATATTTTAATCTTGCCTGTATCTACTGCTGATACCTCTACCGATATTAAATCTAAGCTTGGCTCGAGTAATTTTATTCAATCCGCAATGTCTTCTTCTCAATCTATACCGACTCAGTTAGAAGTGGGCCTACATGTGAGAGGGACACTACAAAATCCTCATATCATTCTATTCGCCGATCCTTCTAATATTATTAGATCGCAATTAGATATGCTTTCCTATTTAATTACCGGCCAAGCCAGCAATCAACTAAGTGCCGCAAGTACACAATTATTATTAAATGCTGCTGCCAATTTAGGGAGTGAAAAAAATAATATTGGTCAGCTTATTAGCAAAGTGCAACAGGAAATAGGTTTAGATCAATTAACTATCGGGTCTAAACCCATCTTTAATCCCACTACCAATAGCTTACAACAGAATACTTCATTGATAGTCGGCAAAAATCTTTCACCTAAACTTAATGTATCTTATAGCCTAGGCTTGCTGGATCAAATCAGTATTTTAGAAATAAATTATCTTTTAAATAAAAATTTTTCGTTACAAACTACCAGTAGCAACTTCGCTAATGGCTTAGACTTACTTTATAAACTTGAAAAGCATTAGAAAGCATCCTCTTAACGATTACAGGCTAAACGATACATCAAGATGGCTGCTTTCTGTGTCTGTATAGGCAATGACTTAATGTCCAATGTTTCTTTTTCTGAATGCGCCCCCGTACCAACAGGGCCTAAACCATCTAAATTAGCTTGCGTAATCGCGGCAATATGAGAAATATCAGCGGCTCCCCGCAAGCCCGGATCTAGAGGCGAGACGTGCCCGTAACCCAGGCTAATACTAATTGCACTATATTTTTTAAGTAGTTCAATATTATTAGCAGTGGGGGGCATACTTGGAATTCCTTCCTGAAAACTAACGCTCCCAGTAGCACTGGATAAATGTTGCTTGACTATCTTCGCGATATGCTCTTTTGCGCTAATCTCTTGTTGAGGAGATATAAAGCGTAAATCGCCTGTAGCCATTGCGGTTTTAGCAACAATATTATCTTTTCCATACGCTTCACCACCAAATTTATCGGCATTATAATTAACGTTAGTCCCACCTAATATAAGGCCAGGACTAAAAGATAAATCCTTTTCAGCACCCAGTTGATTACGCATCGTGTCAAGAATACGCGTTAATTCAAAAATAGCACCATAATCCGCTGGTTTTTTAAATATTCCCATTGAATGGCTACCATTACCTTGAGTATTTATCTGCCAATGAGCAACACCGCGGCGAGCAATGGTAACAGTATTTGGGAGCGTGGCCCATTCAAAACCTAAAGCAACATCACTATGCTGAGCTACTTTGAATAATGGTTCTCTCGAAATACTGGTGGGTTTTCCTGAATCCTCCTCATCTCCAGTCAGGACAATTGTAATATTCATATCACCTAAAACATTGGCATTCTGCAATGACTTTAAGGCATAAAGAATGACTACATCTCCGCCCTTATCATCAATTACACCGGGTCCAGTCGCTTTATCTCCGTGATGTTCAAATTTCTGAAATAGACTTTCTTTGGCAAACACTGTATCAAGATGCCCAATTATTAATATCCTTTTCCCTTTTATGCCTAGATGTTCTGCAACCAGAGTTCCGGCTCGTTGCATATAACTTGGTTCTTCAACCCAATAGGTCTTAAAATCAAGTTGCTCGAAGAGAGGCCTTAAAATTTCACCTATTTGATGAACACCAACAATATTAGCCGTACCACTATTGATATTGACCAATTTTTCTAATAATGAGAGTTGTTCTGATTGCTGTTTAGCAATGTAAGCTTTCACTTGGGTTTCTATGGGTGTTGCCTGAGCTTTTACTATTTGTGCAAAAAGTAACTGGGAACAGAAAATAATTAATAAAAATGCTTTCATATGATTTTATAATTGTAATAGTATGATAATAATAATTCATCGATTGATTGAAAAGTATAGTAGCTTATCAACAATTAATTGGGCAGCATCGAGCGGCTTGAATTGGGTTAACAGACTTTTTAACTGATCCAAATTCTTATAGCTTTCGAACAAGGTCTTAAGTAATTTCTCATCTGAAAATTCTTCAAAGTAAATAACCTTGCTTAAGCCTAGCTGAGCGAAATATTTTGCGTTGTCAATTTGATCTCCTCGGCTCGCTTCTTTTGATAAGGGTAACAAAATATTTGGCTTGTTTAAGGCGAATAACTCGTAAATGGATGTTGCACCCGCTCGACTAACCACTAAATCCGCACTCGCCAACACATCAGCAAATTCATCATGCAAATATTCGAATTGTTTATAATCTTTTATTTTACTAAACGCGGGATCAGTTTTATTTTTGCCGCAAATATGAATAACTTGAAATTTTTCTGTTAAAGGATTAATTAAACGACGAATGCTTTCGTTCACAATAATCGAGCCCAAACCACCACCCATGATTAATAAAACCGGCTTTAATTTATCTACAAAACCGCAAAATTCTAAACCTTTTTCTGGACTTCCACGTAGCAAAGCATCGCGAATAGGCATGCCGGTCAATAAAACTTTAGAAGTATTTTTAAAATACTTAACGGTCTCAGGAAATGTAATACAAATCAATTTTGCAAAAGGAAAGCTGAGACGATTGGCCAAACCTGGGGTTAAATCTGACTCGTGAATCACAACCGGAATGCCATTTAATTTAGCTGCGATAATGACAGGCAAAGCAACAAAACCACCTTTTGAAAAAATAACATCCGGCTTAATTTTTCGACAAATTAGGAAACTATGCGAAATACCTATCAACAATTGGAAAGGAGTTAATAGATTTTTCCATGTCCAATATCGATGTAATTTACCTGTAGTAATCGCAAAATAAGGGATTTTTAAAGGTTTAATAAGCGTATGTTCTATACCTTTTTTAGAACCGACGTAAAAGATATCAACACCTTTATTCCATAAAGCTGATATTAAAGGGAAACTTGGTGTAACATGCCCCGAAGATCCACCACCAGTAAAAATAATCTTAATTTTTTCTTTCATAACACAAACTTAAACCGATGGTTTGGGATTCAGTTCTAACTTACCTTCGAGGTGTACATCATGCGGAGCCTCTGGCGGTAAAATACCTTCATTAGTGAAGCGATCCCATAAGCTAAATAAAAATTGCGAACGTACACCAGAACGGGAGCTAATATGATTCAAATCAACATAATATTCAACTTTAAACTCTAACAAAACCTTATCAATTTCTTTAAAATATACCTCTGGTTTAGGATTTGTTAAAATTTTGGGTATTGTCGCTAGTACTTCTAAAATAATATCTTTTATACGTTGCGGATTATCTTTTCTATTCGTTCTAATAGTTACTAAAGCGCGTACTACACTATCGCGGTGCGTCCAATTAATAAAATTTTTGCTAAAAATATCCGCATTAGGAACTAATAATTCTTGGCGATCATCCGTTGTCACGGTAATCGAACGAGCTCCAATATGTGATACTTGGCCATCATAATTACCAACGGTAACCCAATCTCCAACCTTAACAGGTCTTTCAAGCAGTAAAAAAATTCCGGTAAAGAAATTATTAAACAAATCTCTTAATCCTAATCCCACACCCAAGGAAAAAAGACCTAAAATAACGGATATATTTCCCCAATTTAAGCCTAAAATATTTAAGCCAATCGTAATTCCAATAGCAATAAGCGTGTAATGAGTAAAAATTGCTAAGCTATTGCGTAAACCTAAATCTTTGGTATGTGCAAACAGCCACCGATAAGCAAATTCTCTAGACCAGTGGGCTATCCAAATTAAAATTACTATTAGCACGGCTAATTGTAAAATCGTTAAGCCCGTTACCGTTGCTGTACTGGCTATAACAAATAATTTCATAGAGAGTAACTTTGCTAAGCTAGTATTCAATAAAGGAACACGATCACCCCAGCCATAAAGTTCGAATAGGCCCATTATTGATAAAATTAATAATGCTAATTTTAAAATTTGATGAAATGGTTTTAATAGAGCCTGGCTCCACAACCAACCATTTCTGAAATGACGAATACATTGCTCCGACGCCCAACGGATTAACTCATCTAAAAGTCCTCGAAGTAATAAATAAGCAGTCAAAGCAACCAAAAATAGACCTTGGTAGTGTGCGATGGCCCAAGCTAGTTCGACATATCCGACTAATCCTATTAAAGCATTGGTTAATAAACTAAATGGAATTAAGAAACTTAACCAGCGGATAACCCGCTTTAAATAAGCATGCTTGTTTTCTATATAAGGCTCTAACAATGTTGGAACAACTTCCCAACTCTTCATCAAGACTAAAGCTACGATAAGTAGAAACAACATGAATAAACGGCCAAACAAATCCTGAACTTCGTAATTAACGGGTAATTGATTAACTAAAATAGTTGCTAAAGTCACTATACCGCCGATCAATAATGTGGTCCGTAAACGATAATAAAGCTTGACATCATGACCACTTTCATCCGTGGTATTTTCAAGCAATAAAATATGGGCGAGCTGAATAACAATACTAAATATCAAACAAACAATGCCCATACTAATTATCAAAGAAAATAATTTGATCGGAATATTTAATAAAAACAATAATCCTATTAAACCTGCCAATAACATAATTCCGGATAAATGACGCTGCAACAATTGCAATACCACTATTACTGTTTGCGCTGAAAAAAAACCTCTACTACGTTGCTGCAAACGCACTCTATCCACGGCCAAAAATCTTCTTAATTTTAACCAGGTAGCAAACCAGATAAGCGCACCGAGCAATACTATGAACCATTGCCAATTTGATACTAATTCTAATTTGTTAAAAACAGGCTCGTAAAGTCCTGCTAATTTATCTACGGTTAAGCGAGGAATTTGAAAAATGGTTTGGCCCAAACCGATCCAGGCATTCACATTCCAACCTGGCAAGGCTTGTCTATTTGCTAGTTGTAGTTTTAATTGTTTTGCTATAAGAACTTGTTGCGCATCGGCTTCTTTGGACAATTGTTGCATTTTTACCAACAAATTTTGATAGCCAAGAATAATTTCTCTTAATGGCGCTAATTTTGCCTGATCATTCGCAAAGTTAGGTTCTCTTTCTTGCAGATCTTTATTGATTAAATTCAAGTAATTTTTTAGAAATTTGACTTTATTATGAAATAAGTCAAGCGAAGTATTTATTTGCTCACTTAGATTCTCAATTTGATGTTGCAAATTACTCAGTGTACTTAAGGATAGTTTTTGATTAAATGCAGAACCTAAATCTTGTAATTTATTAGATATTTTAGCGGTGTTTAGCTCTGTCTCGAGTAAATTATTTTTTTCTTCCGCCTCAAATATATTAAACTCAATTTGATCATAAGAGTAATTATTGATGAACCCTGTTGTTTCGGCCTTTTTTAATTCTTCACTCCATTGTTTTAGGCGTTGCATCCAATTTTGTTGATCCAGTTGTAGACGCCCGGCTAATACATCCAGAGACTCTTGTCGATGGGTCTGTTGCTGTAATTGATAATTTCTCTGCAAACTTTGACGCCATTCTTCAGCAAAATTAATAGTTTGTTGCACCGTATCGCGCGAACGTTGCAAAACCTTGATGCGTTTTTGTTGTAAATTGAATAAATTTCGCCGCTCTTGCAAAGTTTGTTGTAATTGTGCCTGTTGCAGTTGAATTTCTTGGGAAATAGATAAACCTGGTGTTGAAATTTCCCATTGATCAGGCGTGTTGCGAATAGAATCTTGAATCAAATCGGTAGATTGTTGGGTTGTTTTTAGGCTTAAGCTGATACTTTCTAAATCAGCTTTTGCCATGGCAATCAATAAATCCAGATGCGCCAGAGATTGTTTGTTAATAATAGGTGAAGCAACCTTCTGTTCATTACGCCATCCCTCTAACTTTCTTTTAAGTAAATCACTACGCGTTTGCTCAGCGATTAATTGTTGCTGAGTCAAATTCACTAAAGGAGATTCATTAATCTCAGCAAAAGCTGAGGAATAAAAACCGCCCAATAAAATAACTAAAAAAACAAATAGCTTGTACAAACTATGCCTCAGGGTAAAGGTAAAGGTTGCTCAGTTACGTTTATAACGTCCTTTGAGGAAGAGCGCCATTTCATCCAAACATAAACAGGCGCGCTACTAAGTAATAATAATGTCCCATAAAACACCGTTTCTTTACCAGAACCTATGATAACCCAAAAAGAGTAGATTCCAGCTAAAATTGCTATCAGGACCGAACCAAATAATTTTCTACCTTTTTTAAAAAGTCCAGGATATTTAAAAAAGATAACCAACTCAGACATCGTAGTTAAAAAATACGGAATCAGCGAGGCTAAAGTTGCTAATAAGATAATAATTGTAAATTGTTTAACCAAACTATGATTTAAGGTCATCAGCAATAATAATGAAATTAAAACACTAGAAATAACTAAACCTACAATAGGTGTCCCATTTTCTGTTTTTTTTAAAAAAATACTCGGAAAAAGTTTATCTTGGGCTGCCGCTAATGGAATTTGACCCTGAAGTAAAATCCAACCATTCAAAGCACCTAAACAAGAAATAACTGCTCCAATAGCCACTAAAGTACTTCCTATAGGGCCAAACATGATATTTGCAGCATCAGCATAGGGAGCATTGGAATGCGCAAGCTCTGTTAACGGCATAACCCCCATCACTGCAATGCTACTCAATATATAAACAACTGTGGCTATGATTACTCCCAAAATAGTGGCTTTAGGGATAGTTCGGGTAGGGTTATCTACATGCCCGGCGGGAACCGAAGCCGATTCTAAACCGATAAAAGACCACAAAGTTAAGGTCGCCGCGCCACTAAATGCACTTAAGTTAGATTTACCAGATAAATTGAATGCGCTCAAAAAATGCGGATGAATATAAAAAATACCGACAAAGGCAATAAGTAATAAAGGGATTAATTTTAGGATGGTTGTCAATAACTGAAAAATGCCCGCATGCCGAACCCCTAGAATATTGATAAATGTCATCAACCAAACCAAACTAATACTTACCAAACAAGACCATAGCGCATTTTTAGCTAGTACTGGCCAAAAAAAGCTTAAATAACCTGTTAAAGCAACAACTATTGCAGCATTGCCTACCCACAGTGCAATCCAATAATTATAAGCCATCTGAAATCCAACAAAATCACCAAATGCCTCTCGACAATAGGCATAAGGTCCTCCTATAAGGGGCATCACATTAGCTAGCTTAGCAAATACTAACGCTATTAACAAAGCGCCCAATGCCGTAGCAATCCAAGAGAGTAAGCTAATACTGCCATAGGCGGCCAAGGAGGCAGGTAGTAAAAATATTCCTGAGCCTATCATATTGCCGGTAACTAGAGCGGTTAACATCCACAGCCCCAATTTTTGTTGTTTCATGTTTTTGGACATTTTGAATCTAACCTCTGAGTTTTGCGCAGAATAAAACGCTATGTCATTATACCCATCTCATATCTTAATGCGAAAAGTTTTATGTCAAAAATTCCCGGCCTTTATGTAGTTGCCACGCCTATAGGCAATCTGGAAGACTTTAGCGCCAGAGCAATAGAAACTTTACAAAGTGTTAATCAAATTGCCGCGGAAGATACTCGACATAGTCAAAAATTACTTAAGCATTTTGCTATTACCACACCATTAATTTCATTACATGACCATAACGAAACGGTTTGCAGCAAAATTCTTTTAGATTGTCTAAAAAAAAATCAATCTATCGCCTTAATTAGTGATGCAGGAACTCCTTTGATTAACGACCCGGGTTACCGTTTAGTTAAATTAGCTCACCAACATGGAATTCCAGTTATTCCTATTCCTGGTCCCTGTGCGTTGATAACTGCTTTATGCGCCTCGGGTTTAGCCTGTGATAGATTTATTTTTGAAGGATTCCTACCTGGAAAAAATGTCGCTCGACAAAAAAAATTACTAGAATTCCTATATGAAACACGGACAATTATATTTTATGAAGCACCACATCGTATTCTAGAGTTAATAAATGATATGCTTGATGTTTTTGGACCCAAACGTTACGTAGTTTTGGCCAGAGAATTAACAAAAACCTTTGAAACTATTCATGGAGATAATTTAGAACAATTGAAAAATTGGCTGAACTCAGATAAAAACCAACAAAAAGGCGAGTTCGTCGTCCTAGTGGAAGGAGCGGAATATCTAAGTCCCTATGAAATAGACGCACAGCGAATTTTAGGGGTTCTATTAGATGAATTGCCGATTAAGCAAGCAACCTCGCTAGCTGCTAAAATAACTCATGAGAAAAAAAATAAATTATACGCTTTGGCGTTAGCTATAACGGGTAAATAACATGAATGATGATACTTTAGAAATCTTTCAACGAGGAACTACTGAAATCCTTGTCCTTGATGAATTAAAACGTAAATTAGAAGAAAATAGACCTTTACGCATTAAAGCAGGTTTTGATCCAACAGCTCCCGATCTACATCTCGGCCATACTGTACTTATCAACAAATTGCGCCAATTACAAATGTTAGGTCATGAAATTGATATTATCATTGGTGACTTTACTGCGCTCATTGGTGACCCCTCAGGCAAAAATGCTACTCGCCCTGCTTTAAGCGTCGATGAAGTTGCAGCTAACACCAAAACCTATCAGCAACAATTTAATAAAATATTAGATCCTAAAAAAACTCATTTGCGATTTAATTCAGAATGGTTAGGAAAATTATCCGTTACCGATCTAATTAAACTAGCCTCCTCTTATACTGTAGCAAGAATGCTAGAACGAGATGATTTTCATCAACGTTACCGCCAGCACCAAGCTATTGCCATCCATGAGTTTTTATATCCTTTACTTCAGGGCTATGATTCTGTCGTATTAAAAACAGATATAGAATGTGGAGGCAACGATCAAAAATTTAATTTATTACTGGGAAGAGAATTACAAAAACATTTTAAACAAACACCACAGATAATTTTAACCATGCCTTTGTTAGAAGGTTTAGATGGCGTCCAAAAAATGTCTAAATCTTTGAATAATTATATTGCTATCGATGAGCCGGCAAACGATATGTTCGGAAAAATTATGTCAATTTCTGACGAGTTGATGTGGCGTTATTTTGAGTTACTATCATTCAAAAAATCTTTAAATGACATTAAATCGATGCAACAAGAGGCCGCTCAAGGAATAGTCAACCCGCGTGATTTTAAAATTGAATTAGCCTTAGAAATTATTGAGCGTTTTCACACCAAAACAGATGCTGAAAAAGCGTTACAGGAATTTCAACATCGGTTTAGAGATGGTGCTATCCCTTCAGAAATTAAAGAATTGAATATAGGCATATCTGGAGAGAATATATCGATTGCGAACTTATTAAAGCAAGCAGGTTTAGTTACAAGTACGTCAGAGGCATTGCGATCAATTGAGGCAGGCGCTGTTAAAATAGACTCGGTAAAAATTGAAGATAAGAAGTTATTAATTAAACCGGGCACTAGCCATATTTACCAAGTTGGGAAAAGACGCTTTGCTAAAGTCACTATTAAAAAAAACTAATCTCTACTCACGCCTGCTAATTCCAAGCGTTGTAGGTAATGCCTCCAATATTCGGCATGGTGCTTGGATAAGTCATATAATGTTTCCCAACTATAGATTCCTGACTGATGATTATCATCAAAGATCAATCTGATAGCGTAATGACCGACTGATTCTATGTTGATAATATTCACATTTTTTTTGCCGCTAACTAATTTTCCTTCGCCATGTCCATGTCCCTTAACTTCTGCAGAAGGGGAAAAGACTCTCAAGTATTCACAGGACAGGCTAAATTTCTCACCATTATCAAACAGAATTTCTAATATTCGGGTTTTCTGTAGAAGTTTTATATCGCTAGGAGTAGGAAGCATGTTATAAAATAAAATGACTGGTATCTTGATCTTGCGCTAAGGGGGTTAGATGTTTATCTACATAATTAATATCAATATTTACCTTTTTATCCGTATAATCTGTCGCTTCAAAAGATATTTCTTCCAATAATCGTTCCATCACCGTATATAAACGACGGGCGCCAATATTCTCAGTCTTTTCATTGAGATCATAGGCAATTTCAGCAATACGTTGTATGGCAAGCTTATCGAAATTTAATTCTAGTTCTTCAGTCCCCAATAAGGCCTGATATTGCACGATTAAAGATGCTTGCGGTTCCACTAAAATACGTTCAAAATCTTTCGCCGTTAATGCTTTTAGTTCAACTCGAATGGGCAAACGACCTTGTAATTCAGGAACTAAATCGGATGGTTTTGATAAATGAAATGCGCCGGCTGCAATAAACAAGATATGATCGGTTCGGACCATGCCATATTTTGTTGAAACAGTACAACCCTCGATTAAAGGTAACAAATCTCGTTGTACTCCTTCACGAGAAACGTCTGCACCGCTCATTTCACCTCGACGACATACCTTATCAATTTCATCGATGAATACTATTCCGTATTGTTCTACCCACTCTATCGCTTTACGCTTCAGATCTTCTTCATCAAGTAATTTACCTGCTTCTTCTTTTTGGATCACCGCTAATGCATCTTTTACTTTCATACGACGCGTACGTGTACGCGCTGTACCAATATTTTGCAGCATATTTTGCAGCTGGTTGGTCATATCTTCCATACCGGGAGGTCCCATGATCTCAACCCCGGCTGGTAATGCAGCTACCTCCACATCGATTTCTTTATCATCTAAGAGTCCTGCTCGCAATTGCTTGCGAAAAACATTTCTTGCTATGGATTTTTCTTTATTTTTCAGCTCATCTGCTTCTTCACCTTTTGCGGGACGTGCATGAGGAACAAAACTATCAATAATTTTGCTTTCCGCCGCCTCTAGAACCTGAGGCTGAAGGCGAGTAATCTCTTCTTCACGTAAAAATTTAAATGCGGAATCTACCAAATCTCTAGGTATAGAATCTACATCGCGCCCAATGTAACCTACCTCAGTAAATTTGGTGGCTTCTATTTTTATAAAGGGACAGCCTGTGATTTTAGCCGCGCGACGACCAATCTCAGTTTTGCCCACACCAGAAGGGCCTATCATCAGTATATTTTTGGGCGTCACCTCATCTCTTAACAAAGGATCAAGTAACATACGACGTTTACGATTGCGTAGAGCGATCGCAATAGCGCGTTTAGCTTCATTTTGCCCAATAATAAAACGATCGAGCTCATGGACTATCTGCTTAGGTGTCAAATCAATTTTTGTCAGATAGTCCACGCCAACCAATAATGCCTCAAAACCATCGTCAGACTGCTTAGTGATTTCTTCTGAAAAATTAGCATCCATCATAGTTAGCTCAGAAACTTGAGTGGTTTCATCGGTAGGTATATCAATTAAATCGAACGAATTAGTTGTCATTATTAAATAAGTAATTAGTTTATAGTTAGTTTACTATTTTTTATTGTGCACAGAATCAATTTCTTCAATGGTACGTTGATGATTCGTGAAAACACAAATATCAGCTGCAATGATTAAACTTTTCTCAACGATACTACGGGCATTTAATTTAGTATTTTGAAATAATGCTAGTGCCGCTGATTGTGCATAAGCTCCGCCGGAGCCTATAGCAATTAAATCATGTTCTGGCTCAATTACATCACCATTTCCACTTAGCATAAACGATTTTTGTTTATCAGCAACCAAAAGCATTGCTTCTAAACGCCTTAAAACTCGATCAGAACGCCAATCCCTTGCAAGTTCAACTGAAGCTCGGTCTAGTTGCCCATTACATTCTTTTAGCTTGTTTTCAAAGCGCTCTATTAATGTAAACGCATCAGCCGTTGCGCCTGCAAATCCGACTAATACTTGATAAGTTTTTAATTTTCGGACCTTGCGTGCATTTCCCTTTAAAACAATCGCATTGCCCAATGTCACCTGACCATCTCCACCGATGACGACTTTATCGTTACGCCGAACTAATAATATTGTTGTACCATGTAAAGATTGCACTATTCACCCTTTATTATAGGACTTTAAACTAACACTATGGTGGCTAACTTAATATTTTCAAGGGCCCTAAATAATACACGCCCCCGGTTAAGGGTTAATTTTAATCAAACTGGCTGCTAATCCGGCTGCATTTAATCGTTTCTTTTCCTGACTAAGCTTATTTAAGTCTGAGGGTCCCATGACGATCTGATATATTGGCTTTCCATTAACCAAATTAACCTTTTTTTGCACAGGAAATCCCTTCAGCAAGGCTTGAGCTTGCAACTGTTCTGCATGAGCTCGATCAGTAAAATTGCCTAACACAAGCATATAAACTTCATTATTAAATTGGCCCATTTCTTCTTCTAACTGTTTTTTAGCCTCAGCAATAGCTACTTGTTCTGGAGCCGGACTTAACATTGCATCTATGGGTGTATGTCCAGAAGCAGGATGAATAGATGTACTCATATCATTGGACAAAGCAATTTCCTTCATCGCTGAATCAACATGTGAAGATAAATTCGAATTTTCCTGAGGCAGAATATTATAGAAATCAAATTTAGGTTCTGGCGATTGAGGTGCGGGTACTTCGATATTCTTTTTATTTATTATCTTTTCGGCAGACTGAATAGGTTTTCCTTTATGAATAGATTTGAGAAAAAATAAACCAAAAATAAATAAAGCGACTGAAATTCCTAGCATCACCCAAATATAACGGTGGTTTTTACGCCTAGGGGTGAGATATTTATATTTTGTATATTTCTTTGCATAATCTTTAGCCATTACATTACTTCCAAAGTCTCTACACCTAATAGGCTTAGGCCATTTTTAATTACTTGTGCAATTGCAACAATTAAATTGAGTCGTGCATTTCGCAAATGATCATCCTCTATCAGAAAAACAAATGAATTATAATAAACATGAAAGCCTTGCGCTAAATCTCTCAAATAGTGTGCAATGATATGCGGCTCGTAAGAAATAGCTGCTAATTCTAATATTTCTGGATAACGATTTAGTAAAACTAATAAATCTTGTTCTTGCACTTCCTTTAATTCTTTATGCGCGGTTATCCCTGAGGATTTATCCCATGTCCGCTGTTTTGCAGTAAGTTGACGCATGACACTACATATTCGTGCATAAGCATATTGTACATAATAGACAGGATTAGCGTTCGACTGTTCCTTAGCAAGCTCTAGATCGAAATCCATATGTTGATCTGCACGTCGGAGTACATAAAAAAACCGCGTCGCATCAGTTCCTACTTCTTCTCGGAGCTCTCGCAAAGTAATAAACTCTCCGCTACGAGTCGACATCTGAAGTTTTTTATCCCCGCGATAAAGAATAGCAAACTGTACTAACAAGGCTTTTAAACTATCCGCAGAGAAACCTAAGGCTTGGATAACCGCGCGGATTCGAGGCACATAGCCATGATGATCTGAACCCAATACATTAATTATTTTTTTAAATCCGCGTTTTTCTAAGATACACAGCCGATAAGCAGCATCTGCCGCAAAGTAGGTGGGCTGTCCATTTTCGCGTAGCAATACCCGATCTTTATCATCACCAAATTCTGTTGATTTAAACCATAAAGCTCCATTAGCTGCATAGGTTTTTCCACTCTCTGTTAAACGCTTTATAGTTTTATTGACGAATTCGGTCCTAAACAAACTGTTTTCTGAAAACCATTCATCAAAATTTACTCTAAATGCACTCAGATCTTCTTTAATATCGATTAAAATAGAGTTTAAGCCCGCCTCAAATATCTTTTCATACTCAGCCGGACCTAATAAACTCTTAGCTTTGGCGATAAGACCATCAATATGATGCTCCTTGTTACCGC
Organism: Rickettsiella endosymbiont of Aleochara curtula; assembly: GCF_964030935.1. NCBI lineage: Bacteria > Pseudomonadati > Pseudomonadota > Gammaproteobacteria > Legionellales > Coxiellaceae > Rickettsiella > Rickettsiella endosymbiont of Aleochara curtula. The sequence goes on along the minus strand of NZ_OZ034990.1, from coordinate 1,220,244 downwards.
CTTGTGGTTCGTCAAAAGGAACATCTTTAAATGCTAATTCAGCGGATTGGAAAAAATGCTTTTCATATTCTGAAAAAATTTGTTCTGCAATCTTATAAACATAGCTTCCTCGATAGGCATTGCTAGGGAAAATAAATTTTTCGCCGCAAATCTCTAAATAACGCAACCAAACGCTAGTTGCCAAAATATCCATTTGCCTTCCGGCATCGTTGATATAATATTCTGCGCAAACTTGATAGCCTACCGCTCGCAATAATCTCACTAAAGAATCACCATATGCCGCCCCCCGACCATGGCCTACATGCAAAGGGCCTGTGGGATTAGCCGAAACAAACTCAACCAAAACAGGCTCATTATTGCCTAAATTTGAAACCCCAAATTGTTCTGTCTGGTTTAAAATTTCTTCGATAACTGGCAACCAAAAAGATTTTTTTAAAAAGAAATTAATAAACCCTGGCTTTGCTATTTCAATTTTTTCTAGTTTAGAGTTTTCTGAGGAACAATCTATATTCGATTTTATTTTTTCAGCTAATTGCAAGGGAGATATCTGTAACTTCTTCGCAAGAACTAAAGCAATATTACTAGAAAAATCGCCATGTGATTTTTCTCTCGCATAATCAACTTGGATAGACATCGAAGAAGGTAAGGACAATTCGCCCATGCTTAACAAAGCGTGTTTGATTTCTTGTTGCACTATGCGCTTCATAAATATTAATTAACAGGTTAGAAGGTCGAGATTATAGCGCAATACGCTTTAGGAAAAATATAGCCAATAAGCTGATATGTGCATTGTACACTTCAAGATGGGGTCGGGCATCTTGAAGTACCGTTATCACAATGAAGATTTTCAAGAAAGAAGCCTGATTCTCTTCTTGGATGGCTATGCCACATGGCTTAAATGCTTAATCTTTACTGGTAAATAGCCTCGGACGAGGTTAATATCCCATGAAAATAATAATAAGAGCATAAGCCCATGAAAATAATCGACTATTGTTTGTTTATCAGTCTGTGCCTTTTTAGCCTAATTGGACACGCACAATTACCCCCTCATAGGACACCCATAATAAGTAAGAATATCTCGATTAATAATTTCGATAGTTTAAATATCCAGGGGCCGGTTAATGTTTATATCGATGCCACCCAAACCCGTACTTCCTTACAAATTCTGGGCGATCCAAAAAGAGTCTTTGCCGTCACATGCAACCAAAAAAATCATATACTCTATCTTGGCACAAAATCAGTTTTTAACTCCGCGCCTGGTGAAAGATTAACGATTCGAGTCAATACATCTCCTGCGCAAATTAAACAAATCCAGTTTGATAGTAACGCTACGTTGTTCGGTAAGGGACTAACGGGGTCCTTAACTCTACGCGCACAAGGTACAGGTCAAATTAATCTTTACACCAACAAATTAAATCTAAAATCTCTTTATAGTAATGGTAATGCAAGTGTAATATTTCATAATATACTTAGCTCAAGTCTACAAATAGAAACGCATAATTCTCATAATGTTGTGATTCAAGGCATCGTTTCGTTAAATAAGGTTAATTGTACCGGAAATGGAAATTTGCTGGTTTATTGGGTTAATAGTCCTTACTTAAGAATAGAGGCTAATGGTAAGGGAAAAATTAGCTTAGCGGGAGCTGTGAAAACCTTAGATATCGATTTATCACAAGATATTCGATTGTTTGCCCAACATCTGCGCGCCCAGCAAGGATTTGTAAAAACTGAAAAACACGCCCAAGCAACCGTTAATGCCAGAAATACACTGAGAGCGTTTGCACAGGACAATAGCGTGATTTATTATTCGACTCCGATAAATTTTATAAACAAATACTCTGAGGGTAGCGGCTTGGTACTGAATAAAAATTAAATTAATTTTTTACCAGGATAATCTCCACGCGTCGATTAAAACTACTTGCTTTAACGTTTCGATTACTCGCAATAAAGTCATGTCTGCCGTATCCAATTGTGCGCAGACGTTGCGAACCTATTCCATGTGACCATAAAAAACTAGTTATTACTTCTGCTTGATCTTGTGTAATAACAGTTGCGGTTTGGGGATCATAAAGATCGTCGCTATACCCCACTACTTGAATGAGGCCATCCCCATAAGACTTTATAAGTTTTATGGTTGAACTAAGCTGCTGAGCGCAGTTGGGCGTTAATTTCCCATTTGGCCTAAAACAAACATCGCTATAGGCAATAACTCTGAGTCGATCAGCAGCTTGGATTACTTGTATGACAGGGGGTGGCAACTCCTTTTTTTTCTTTGTGCTCATTGCCGTTTTTTTCTCAACGGAAGCTTTATCCAAGGATTGATTAGATGCACAGCTGGCCGTAGCAAGCCAAGCGCTTATCATTAATACACAATAAAAAAACAGCGAGATTGTTTTCATGATTTTCCCATCTTATTCTAGAATGGAGGCTCTAAGCTCTCTTGCGTAACCTAGCATAATAAAAGCCATCAGGTCCATGAATTTGGGGAAGAATTTGCCTCCCTACTGGACAAGCTATCCCCCATTTTTCGTCGATAAGCTCTTCTTTTGCGTCTAAGTAGCGAGATAAAAAACCTAGCAAAACCTCGCTATTTTCCTCAGGCAATACAGAACAAGTTACATATAATAAGATACCATTTGGCTTTAGTAGTCCCCAAAGACTCGATAGCAATTGATATTGCTGCTCAGCTAATTTAGGAATGTCTTCTTCTCGACGTAATAATTTAATATCCGGGTGCTTACGAATAACGCCGGTCCCAGAACAAGGTGTATCCAATAATATTCTATCAAATAAATCTTCTTTCCAAGTGCTTTTGAGATCCTCTGCTTTTGCGCAGAGCAACTGCACTTTCGTATCTGCCAATCTTAAACGATTCAGATTATCCTCAACCTTATTTAAGCGGATTGCATCGTGGTCCACAGCTACACAACTTACTAAATCTGCCTGTGTTTCCAAAATGTGCATGGTTTTTCCTCCCGGCGCCGCACAAGCATCCAATACTCGCTGCCCAGGCTCTAACATCAATAAGGACGCAGCCAATTGTGCCGCTGTATCTTGTATAGAAACTTCTCCCCCCATAAAACCTGGTAGTTTAAGTACTGGGTAAGATTCATCAAGTACAATTCCTGCTTGACTCAATTCGCTTAAAGTTGCAGTTATACCGTTATCTTTTAACTTTTGTGCGTAATCCTTGCGTGTCATTTTCAAAAGATTAACTCGTAGACTCATAGGGGGTAAATGATTATTGGCGGCTATAATTGCTTGCCATTCATTTGGCCATGCTTGTTGTAACTTTTTTATTAGCCAATCAGGGTGTGCAAAATGACTATCTCTAGGTAATTTCTTTAATAAACTATCTTTTTGTCGTTGAAACGAGCGTAATACCCCATTAATTAATGGCACTGCCCATACCTTATGCAGTTCTCTCGCGGCTTGAACCGTTTCATGGACGGCCGCATGCGGGGATGTTCTTAAGTAGTTAAGCTGGTAAAGACCTATTAACAATAACGCATAAACATCTTGGTCGTTGGCATTAAGCGGTTTTTTTAATAAATAGGAACAAAGCTGTTTCAATGGCGCATACCAACGTATTACGCCATAACACAATTCTTGAATAAATGATCTATCGCGCGATTCAATGCTAACATTTACGCCAGCTGCTAAAGCATCCTTAAGCGATATTTTTTCTTTTAAAACACGAGAAATGATTTGTGCGGCTATTGCCCGGGAGTTAGACATACATTCGATCTAAAATTGCTCCTACATGGAATAACTCCGATTTACCATGGATAAAGCTTGAAATCGGTAAGCATCTGCCTCCCGGCCATTGCACTTCTAATAAACGTAAAACACCCTTTCCTGTGGCCACATCTATACCTTCGCGGTCAGCTTTTAAGATTAAACCCGGCTTTTCAGAAGTGGTTTCATCGAGTACTTCTGCTTTACAAATACGCAGTATAGATTTTCCTAATACCACGCGTGCAATTGGTTTAGGATGAAAAGCACGAACCATTCTATCTAAGTAAACCGCGGACTTCTCCCAGTCTATTTCTGCTTCCGACTTATTAATTTTTTTTGCATAAGTACTGTTCTTTTCGTTCTGCGGTTCTGAACGATAGGAACCGCTTTCAATGTCACTTAAACTTTCTAGTAAGGCCCGAGCGCCTAAATCAGCTAATCGATCTTGTAAGGTTTTATTTGTATCATTCGGTTCTATAGTGCATGAAAACTTCTTTATCATTTCACCCGTATCCAGACCTTCATCCATATGCATAATGGTCACACCGGTTTCTTGATCACCCTCTAAAATCGCTCGTTGAATAGGTGCAGCTCCTCGCCAGCGAGGTAATAAAGATGCGTGAACATTGATACAACCAAAACGAGGTATGCTTAATACTGCCGGTGGAAGAATAAGACCATAGGCGACTACCACCATTAAATCTGCGTGAAAGACAGCTAGTTTTTTTTGTTCACTGGCGTCACGCAAACTGGCGGGTTGGTAAACAAGAAGTTTATTCTCTAATGCCAGCTTCTTAACCGGACTCATTAATAATTTTCGACCCCTTCCCGCTGGGCGATCAGGCTGTGTATAAACCGCACATATTTTATGGTTAGAGCCTAGCAAAGCTTGTAAGCTGGGTAAAGCGAATTCAGGCGTCCCTGCAAAAATCAGTTTCAAAACTTACTCCTTTTCTTGATTTTATCGAGTTTTTTACGCGCTAATTGACGTTTAAGTGGAGATAAATGATCTAAAAATAACGTACCGTTGAGATGGTCTACTTCATGTTGTATACAATGCGCAAATAAATCTTCTGCTTCAATTTCATAAGGGTTTCCATGCCGGTCTAAAGCTTGTAATTTAACCCACAGTGCCCGCGGCGCTTTATCATAAACCCCTGGCACTGACAAACAACCTTCTTCCATTAATTCCTCACCTTTTTTTTCAACAATGACTGGATTTATTAAACACCAGGTTTTCGATTTATTATTAGAAACATCAATAACCGCTAATTTTTTGCTAATTGCAATTTGTGGAGCAGCTAAGCCTATGCCTTTAGCAGCGTACATCGTCTCAAACATATCATCAATTAACTGTTGCAAACTTTCATCAAAAACAGTAACTGGGACTGTAGGCGCACGTAATCGTACATCTGGAAGCTGGATAATAGGATGAATAGCCATATGTTTATCTTCTTTTACTCATCAAAATCAAAGGTAAATAGGATACTTGTTCGTATATTATACTAAATCTAGCGTCTGACAGTTTAGCGGCCAATTTTCCTAGCTTTAATTGGTTTAGTCAATCACTCTTTTTTGAAATTATTAGTGATTTTTGCTAAGAAAAAGCCTCGATTAGCAGTAAAATTCTTCAAATAGCTTAAAATTTATAGCAATACTGCTTGTAGTCAAATGGCCTGATAGGCATAAGACCTAATTTATGCTACCGTGCTGGAAGGTAAAATAGTAGATGATCGACGCTGGAGACGGATTTTTTAGCTTATTGTAACTATTTTTTGCTGTTATTTTATTTAGCCTCGACTTAATCGACAAGGAGGTCTTTATAACTAAATAGTGATGAAAAAAAATATTTTTCCTTTCCTACCCGACGAAAATCTCTTATCTGACATCGAATGCTTACTTAAATTCATTAAACAGCCACTCCCATTAGATAAGTTTTTCGAAAAATTTCCCCAAGGTTTTCTAGATGCTAAATTAGAGCAGCTAGAATTTAAATCAGAAAATCGTAGAAGTACTGAATATTTTGTTATTGCGTTTAAAGCTAAAAATAAAACAAATACCGTTGAACTTACTAATAATGATTTGAGCTGTCTGGGCATTACTATCACCGATCCCAACCATCTCATTAATCCACTTATTGATCATCAAAAAACTTTTCTGGCTTTAAAGCTAAAAGATGCATTAACTAAGCTTATAACTAAAAGTAATAATAAAAATAGCCAAATAAAAATTGACGAAATCATAAATATCTTAAAAAATACCGCTTTAAATCATCGTGATAATAAAAATAAACAGATCGAGATAAATCTTTTTTTTAAATTTTTAAAAAAATTAATTGTACAACAAAATGATAATTTCTCTTTTCCTATTCAACCTCAAACTTTAACAGACTTTGCTAGTGCTAAGATAATTGACTGGCTTATTTCTGAGGATGAGAAAAGTAATGTTTTAGGTAAAAGAGCATGTTGTTCTAAAAAACATGATGAAATCTCTGCTTTAATTACTAAATTAGATTCTTTTATCGATACTAAATATTTAGCAATGAAGTTGAACCAACTAAATAATCAATGTCTACAACAATTATTAAATATAAACACAAATGAAGAAGCTAAAAAAGTTATAGCAGTTATTGAAAATTTTCAATGTAAAGCGCAAGAAGCTATAAATGATTATAGACAAAATAACTCTCTAAGCTTAGAGCAGCTTAATATTCTGCATAAAATATTAAATGTGATAGCTAAGTTAATCCCAAGGTTTATTGTTCCAAAAAACACAAGAGTCGGTTTTTTTCAGCAATATACTCCACAAAATAAACTACTAGTTAAATTAGAAGAAACTATTCAACAACCAAAAATATAAAAATTTTATGTGTATATTAATGCGGAATAAAAAAACGTAATAGCTTAGAAACCACGATAATAGTCGTCACGCCGGCTATATATAAGCCGATAAACCATAGCCATTGTCGTAAGCATTTTTTCATAGATCAATAATGGATAACTGTTTTTACTTTCCCTCTAAAAACATGATAAGAATAAAGCGTATAAATTAACAATATTGGCAATATAACGGCCGCACCGACTAAGATAAACTTTAATGTAGAGGGTGGGGCCGCTGCTTCCCAGACCGGAAGTACGTGCGGGATAATATAAGGCCATGCACTAATACAAAATCCGGTATACGATAAAACAAACAAGCCTATGGTTAAAATAAAAGGTAATCTTTCTTTTTTCTGATGTAGACAATAAAAATTATAAAAGACTAGCAATATCGTTAAAATAGGCAAAGGAGACAAATAATAAAAGTTGGGTAATGAAAACCAACGCTGCATCACTTGTGGTTCAACAATCGGCGTCCAGATACTCACACTGACTAGAAAAAAAGCAACGAGTGGTAATAAAACTTTAGCTGCTTTATACATTCTCTCTTGCAACACTCCATCTGTTTTTATAATTAGCCATGTTGCTCCTAATAAAGCATAGCCGCAAACTACAGCAACCCCGGTAAAAATGCTAAAAGGCGTGAGCCAATGATATGCGGAATGTGATAAAGGTAGGTGGTTACCATATCCTTTTACAAACGTACCTAGAATGATACCTTGAATAAAAGCTGCCAATATTGACCCTGATGCAAAAGCAATATCCCAAATAAACTGACTTTTATGCGCCTTAAAACGAAACTCGAAAGCCACCCCACGAAAAATTAATGCCACTAATAAAATCATGATCGGCATATATAAAGTGGGTAACAAAATACCATACGCAATTGGAAAAGCGGCATATAAAGCCGCAGCGCCAAACACCAACCAAGTTTCATTTCCATCCCAGACAGGGACAACGGTGCTCATCATAATATCTCTATATTCACTTGACTTAATCCACGGAAATAAAATGCCTACTCCCAGATCAAAGCCATCCAACAACACATACATCATAATAATTAAAGAGATAATCGTGGCCCAGGTAAGAATTAAAAGCATCTATTTACCCTCTGGCGCTAAATATTTAAAGGGTATTTCAGTTATCACTTCCGTAACTGATTCATCGACTACCGGAGCAGTGGGTCCATTACGAATTAACTTAAAAAGATAAAATAGATAAAAAGTAAATATAATTCCATAAACAGTAACTAATAATGCTAAGGAAATAATTACCTGATGCAGTGGAACTATTGAAGCACCCTGGGAAGTGCTGATTAAATTATATACAATCCAAGGCTGCCGGCCAGATTCTGCTGTTACCCAACCTGCAATGGTACTCAGAAAACCTAAGGGTGCTATTAATATACATAAACGATAAAGCATATCGGAATTATAAAGTTTACCGCGCAATCTTTGCCACAAGGCATAAAGTGCAACGAAAAAGAATAAAAAGCCTATACCCACCATCACTCGAAACATCCAAAATGTAGCCCCCACCACGGGTCTTTCTGCACGCGGAACACTTTTTAGACCTATTAACTTACCATCCCAATGGTGGGTATTAATTAAGCTAGCAAGTTTTGGAATACTTATTTCATAGTAATTTTTTTCTTGCTTACTATTTGGAATCGCAAATAAAATCAAAGGAGCTCCATTTTGCGTTTTCCAATTAGCTTCTATTGCTGCAGTTTTAAGTGGTTGATATTCAAAAACTTTTAAGCCAACCATATCACCTAACAATATTTGTACAGGCGCTATCACCATGGCTGCGGCAAAAACAAACGAAAAACAAGGTTTAGCGATATCAAGATGTTTTCTCTTTAATAAATACCAGGCTGAGACGCCTGCGATGGCAAAACAAGTGGTTAACAATGACGCCATAACCATGTGCAGGAAACGAGAGACAGCAGACGGATTAAATACTACCGCCCACCAGCTATCTACCACATATTTACCGGCATCAATATGGAAGCCAGCAGGAGTCTGCATCCAAGAATTTGCAGATAAAATTCCTAAGGCAGAAAATAGCGTGCCTAAGGTCACTAACAAAGTCGCCAAATAATGCAATCTAGGACCGACTTTGTCCCAACCAAATAACATGACACCTAAAAATCCAGCTTCAAGGAAAAAAGCAGAGAGCACTTCATAGACAAAAAGTGCGCCTATGACACCGCCCGCTGTACTAATAAAAGGCCCGAAGTTAGTTCCTAACTCATAAGCCAAAACAATACCTGAAACTACACCCATACCAAAGGTAAGGGCAAAAATCTTGGTCCAAAATTGGCAAATTCTTAAATAAACAGGATTCCCAGTTTTTAACCAAAATCCTTCCATCACCGATAAAAAAACGGCTAAACCAATGTTGAGCGTAGGGAATAAAATATGAAAACCAATCGTAAATCCAAACTGAATGCGGGAAAGCAGTGTAGTATCGATAATCATAGCGCACTTACATAACGGAAAAATTGCTCTATAGTATACTCCAATTTCAGAAAAAACGAATCCTGTTGATTAATTGATGTATTAAATTTTTATACTCAGAAATATTTTAATGGAAATATACTCTTCGCACTTGAATTCTTGTGAGTGTAATATTTACCGAATTGAGTAATAAATTGAGAATAAAAACCAGTTTAAGTTAATGTTTACACATTAAATCGTCAATCACTGATAAAAGACAAGTTACAAACAAGATTATAATGAATGGTTGTGAAAATATTTGCGGTCACAGCTCGAAAACTTCTTGGAAAAATTTAATAAATGCTCTAGCATAGAAGCTTGCCTATTTTTCCATTAAAATAACGCGCTGTTCTGAATCTCATAGTCTTTAATAAGGAAGTTGCACTTGAGTACTCACGATCCTTTACGTCTATTTTTTGCCGTCGAACTAAATTCCGAACTACGTCAAGCCTTATCTCAACTTATTGATGAACTTAAGCAAGAACCATGGGGGCACCGTGTTAGATGGGTACACCCAGAAAATTTACATGTCACCTTACGTTTCTTAGGTACAACTAATCCTGAAAAAATCTCAGAATTGGCTAAACATGCCTATAATGCAATTAATAAGATCGAACCCTTTCCTCTGCAGTTGCATAATATTCGTTTTTTTCCATCTCCTACGGCTCCACGCGCCATAGCCGCAGATATTATTCCTACTTCGGAGCTCTTTGAACTTGCCAACGCACTAGAAGAAGTTGCTTCGAACTTGGGCTTTACTCCGGAAACTAAGCCTTACCTACCTCATTTAACTTTAGGTCGGATTATTCACCATCATGCACCCAATCTACGCGAAGAATTAAATTTAAATACTAGCCCAATGATAGTAAAGGAAATTGTCCTATTTAATAGTAAAAAAACCGAATACAGTCAGAGTTATACGCCTCTCGAATACATATCCTTACAAAAAAGTAAAGAAAGCAGCAGCGCAGAGGTTTAAAATTTGATGGAAGAAGATGAAATAGAATTTTTTTGCTGCTGCGGTTTTTTCTGAAAATGGCGGAGAGGGTGGGATTCGAACCCACGTGGGACTATAAATCCCCATCCGATTTCGAGTCGGCGCCATTATGGCCGCTTTGGTACCTCTCCAATAAGTTTTCAGTATATTTGTCGCAGTTAAATAAGTGGCCGCTCAATTCGTCACCCTCTTCGCGACGCTTACCAAAAATCCTACGTTTGAATTTAATTAGTTGGTGGTAGCAAATCAGGTAGTCTGGTAGGACTACAGCCAACATTCCGAGGAATAATATATCTCTCTTCCCGAGGAATTTGTAAACCTGCAGGCACTTTCAACAACGGTAATTCTTGACTATTCAAATACTGCGAACGTTGTGTTTTTATATATTTATTAACTGAAGAACAAGCTGCTAAGTTTACAGTAAAAAAAATTAATATTAAATAAAATAGCTTAGTTCTCATCTTAAGATAACACCTCTAATAAATCGATAGTAGATTTTAAGTCAGCCTGCTTGATTGCTGACAGTATCGTTAAGGGTAGACGCAAATAGGGGGATGAAATCAAGCCTTTTTCCGCCGCTAACCATTTAACAGGTATAGGGTTAGTTTCAATAAATAAACCTTGATATAAGGGGCGAAGCTGTTTGTCTATTCTATCAGCAGCTTCCCAATCTTCCTTTTTAGCGAATTCGTAAAGATTATGCATCGTTTGCGGCACAAGATTTGCCGCTACCGAAATGACACCTTTACCGCCCATACGCATAATTTCTAGAGCGGTATTATCATCTCCGCTATAAACATCTATATTTTTACCACATAATTCTAAAATGGTTTTTGCACGCTCAGGTTGACCCTCCTTTATCCCTATAATATTTGCGACACCCGCTAGTCTAGCCACCGTTTCAGGCAATAAGTCACACCCCGTACGTTTAGGTATATTATATAAGATTTGGGGGATAGGGACTTTATCCGCTATTAGTCGATAATGCTGATAAAGGCCTTCCTGTGTAGGCAGGTTGTAATAAGGTGTCACCAATAGGCAAGCGTCTACGCCTATTTCCATAGCCGTCCTTGTTTGATCAATGGTCTTTTGTGTAGATTGGGTGCCGGTGCTGGCTATGATGGGGATACGTCGATGAGTTTGTTCAACGACTGTTTTTATGACATTATGCTGTTCTTCTATGCTGAGCGTTGACGCCTCTCCGGTGGTTCCTATGACGACGATAGCATCCGTACGTTGCGCAATATGCCAATCAACTAGTTTACGCAAACAAACATAATCAACATCTCCATTTTCTCGCATGGGTGTTATCAATGCGACTATACTGCCATGAAACATACTTTGCTTTCCTCTTGTTATCAAGATTATATACTCTTGGCACTTGAATAAGTGGTCGTGAACTCACTATCCTTTTCGCCGCACTGCCAAAAATCCAATTACTGTGAGTATGGTCTGCTCAAAAGATGATTTTTTAGGTTGAATGAAATTTAAAAACCTTCATTCTAAGGTCTGAAGTATAGAGAATATAAGCCGCCTATACTACTGGGAGAAATGGTAGATAAGCAAGTTAATTCCAGTGTAAGATAGCTTTAAAGCTAGGTCAGCTGATCTCTGTAAAGGGAGGCTCGTTAGGATTCAATCAAGCTTATCAAGGGAATTGCAACAGCAAGATTTAGTATTACATAAAATTTTGGACTATAAAGATAGGGCTAGATTATGTCTATTTTTGAACATACATCGCAATTAACACCGCTTAGAAATTGGCTGAAAGAGTCTTGTTCTCTATCTGACACAAGCTTTGAGCTACAACCATTAATTAATGACGCGAGCTCGCGACAATATTTTCGCTTGCGATTAGCTAACTCTAGTCATATTGCTATGATCGCCCCTCCAGATAAAGAAAATATAATTAACTTTGTTGCTATTGCCAGGGATTTTGCGCGCCAGGGCATCTATACACCAGAAATACTTGCTTATAACATTGAACAAGGATTTATGTTACTAAGTGATTTAGGTAATGATTTATATTTGAATATTTTAAATCCAAATACTGCTGATGATTTATATACGCGTGCTTTATCGGTTATCTATCAAATTCAAGTTTGCAATCCAAAACTTCCAAACAATCAAGCTTTAAATTTATTTAACGAAAAACATATACGTTTGGAATTTGACATATTTATTGATTGGTTTTTACACAAACATTTACAACTAAATATAACCAAAGAATTTAGCAATATACTCGAAAATGCTTTTAAAGTACTTATCGACTCGGCTCTCGAGCAGCCACAAGTCTGCGTTCATCGAGATTATCATTCCCGTAATCTATTGTTGTTAGAAAACAATAATGTGGGAGTATTAGACTTTCAAGACGCTGTTTACGGACCCATTACCTACGATGCCGCCTCATTATTACGCGATGCGTATATTGATTGGCCGAAAGAGCAAGTCGACAAATGGATATCAAAATTTTACGCTATGATTAATATAAGTCACCAATACTCTCAAGAAAAATTTGTTCGCTGGTTTGATCTGATTAGTCTCCAACGCCATTTAAAAATACTTGGTATTTTTTCACGACTTAATTATCGTGATAATAAACCACATTATTTATCAATGTCATCTCGCTTATTAAATTATATTAATAAAACTTGCGAGAATTATGCAGACCTCTTCGAATTTAAGGAACTATTGGAAACAAAGATTAAAACTAAATCGTATGAGAAAGAAAAAAAATGAAAGCGATGATACTTGCTGCCGGTCGGGGTCTGCGACTGCGCCCTCTAACGGATAAAACGCCCAAACCCTTAATAATAGTCGCAAATCAACCACTCATTGTGCATCAGGTATTAAAATTAGCAAAAATAGGCATTAAAGAAATAGTCATTAATGTCTCTTATCAGGCTAAACAAATTATAGACACGCTAGGCGATGGTCGAGCTTACGGTGTTAAAATTGAATATTCTTTTGAACCCACCGCGCTTGAGACAGGAGGAGGAATTTGTCAAGCACTAAGCATTTTGGGATCCAATCCATTTATTGTCATAAGCGCTGATATCTGGACAGATTTTTCATTGGAATCCTTATTATCACACTCATTAAATTCGTTTGCATTAGCCCATCTTATCTTAGTGGACAATCCAAGCTTTCATCCCCAAGGTGATTTTAATCTGACGCAAACTGGTTTATTAAACTTAGATGATACTTCAAATAAATTTACATTCGCTAGTCTTGGAGTTTATCACCCCGATATATTTCAAGGTAAATCAGGGGCATTTCCGCTATCATCGCTGTTATATGAGTATATAGCTGAAAAGAAAATTACGGGGGAATATTATAAAGGCTTATGGTTTAACATCGGCACGCCTACTGAATTGGAACGTCTCGACGATTATCTAAAACAAAAAAAGTAAATAAAGTTATGCAAAATTCTATTATCAGTTTCATTGGCGCCGGTAACATGGCAACTTGCTTAATTCAAGGCTTATTGAAAGAAAACTTTCCAGCCCAAAACATATGGGCAACCAATAATAATCTAGAGCAGCTGAATAAATTAAAAAATTTAAATATCAACCTGACTACTGATAATCGCCGTGCTGTACAAGTGGCAGACATTGTCGTTTTAGCTGTAAAACCTCAAATATTAAAAAGGGTTGCCATTGAAATTGCTGATTTGATACAAGCGAAAAAATCTTTAGTTATTTCAATTGCTGTGAGTATCGATATAAATAGTTTAGAACAATATCTATCCAGCAAGGCTTTGGCTATTGTACGTTGCATGCCCAATACGCCTGCTTTAATTGGTTGTGGAGCAACCGGGCTATTCGCAAATCAATGTTGTTCAAATACGCAAAAAGATGCCGCTGAATCTATCTTCCGCAGTGTAGGAACTATTGTTTGGTTACCTACAGAAGAACAAATCGACGTGGTTGCCGCTTTATCCGGTAGTGGCCCAGCTTATTTTTTTCTATTTATGGAAACCTTAGAGCAAGCAGGAGTTGAATTAGGTTTATCAAAAGAAAATGCAAATTTACTCACCTTGCAAACTGCATTAGGATCCGTTCGAATGGCTATGGAAAGTAAAAAATCACTGGCTGAGTTAAGAGAGCAGGTAACTTCACCAGGTGGCACGACTGAACGGGCATTAGAATTTTTAAAAAATTCTAATTTCTCCGATATTGTAAAAAAATCGCTTAAAGCAGCTAAAAGTCGCGCAGAAGAATTGGCAAAGGATCTTAAATAAATTTATATTAATATTTATTTAATATTTTTATTATTATAAATATCCATCATTTGTTTTTATGAAGCATGAAATTATCTCCTCAAGTCTGCAACCAACTTTTCCCTGGACAGTCAGTTGATAAAATCAGCCATTTAGACAGTGGAAAAATGGGTAGTGTTTATAAGGTTACACTAAATAATGGAATAATTCTTTGTGTTAAAATTTTAACAAAAAATCACCACTCTAAACAGCAAGATAGTAGTGGTTGGAAGTTGGCTTATAAGCATTTAGATTTTCATTTTAAATCTTGCGAAGATAATCAATATTTTTATTTTACTATTCCTTACTTTAAGGGCGAGCTATTTCATTACGCAAGTCAATATTCCCTTAGATCAAGACTTCAAATTATTCAGAATTTAATCAAAGCTACCGCTGCTATGCATAGCAAAGGACTTATTCATAGAGATTTAAAATGCAATAATATTATTATTGATAAGGAATCAGGAAATATAGTAAATATTATAGATTTTGGTAGAAGTATTAGTGTTTTTCAATCTATGGAAATTAAAAAAGGAAAAGAGAAAGAAATTTACGAAAAAGCAACGGCCGATATATCTGCACTACAATTACCTGGGCAAGGTACTGTCCCATCCAATATAAGAAGAATTTTCCAACCTTACACAGCACCAGAGTATTTTAAAAAACATTACTATCATGGGTCTACCATTGGATTTCGATCCGATTATTATTCTATAGCGCAATTATTCCGATTTTTAATTCCAGAATATTCTTATTTAGGCGATGAAGTCCTTAACACTGAAGGATTAGATCGTAATACAGCGTTTGCAGAATTTTCAAGGAAAATAGATGATATGATTATGGATAATATGTTTAACTTAAAATTTGATGAAAGTAATAATATCTTTTGTAACCCGTTTGTTCCTTTGTATAAAAAAATGATTTTTTTTATACAACAAATCCTAGATAGAATAATTACGCTTTCTTTTCAATACAAAACAACATCTAAACAAACTAATGCATGCAATGACCATAAAAATATTGCGCTCGGTTTTTTTAAAAAAAACACGCAAAGCGCCATGGCCACTAATTTAAAAACTGGCTACCCAAAAGATCCTACTCTTTATAAATAACCGGCCCAGCGTCTCGAATAGCAGGGCTCACATCAAACTGTTTAAAATTATTAATGAATTTATTAATCAGTTCGTGCGACTTAGCATCGTATTCATTAGCATTTTTCCAAGTATTTTTTGGGTTTAATAAATGACTCTCTACACCGGATAATTGTTTAGGAATAGAAAAATTAAACCCCAACAACAATTCTGATTCAGTTTTACCTACTTCATCATTCAAAATAGCTTTAACAATGGCGCGCGTTACGGGTATAGAAAAGCGCTGTCCTCCATTCCCATATGCACCGCCTGTCCAGCCAGTATTAACTAGATATACTTTGGCATGACTGGTTTTTAAGCGCTTAATTAATAATTCAGCATAGACTTTTGCCGGTCTCGGGAAAAATGGTGCACCAAAACAGGTGCTAAATGTAGTTTTAATGGGTTCTGTTTGACCCACTTCCGTGCTACCCACTAATGCGGTATAACCACTTAAAAAATAATAAGCCGCTTGTTCATGATTCAAACAAGCAACCGGCGGTAAAACACCATATAAATCGCAACAAAGAAAAATGACCGCATCCGGTAAGCGAGCAACACGATTGGCATGAAGCCGAGACTTAATAAAATCTAAAGGATAGGCTACGCGGGTATTCTGAGTCAGGCTTGCATCTTTGTAATCGGGCTCTAAAGATTTAGGATCTAACACTACGTTTTCCATCACAGCACCATCTCGGATAGCATCCCAGATTAAGGGCTCACGCTCCTTAGATAAATCGATACATTTGGCGTAACAACCACCTTCAAAATTAAATACACCCGTTTCGCTCCAACCATGCTCATCGTCGCCAATCAAAAATCGATCTGGATCAGCGGATAAAGTTGTTTTACCTGTTCCTGACAATCCAAAAAATAAAGCGACATCACCTTCTTTTCCTACATTAGCAGAACAATGCATAGGCAGAACATCTACAGCGGGTAATAAATAATTCATTACTGAAAACATGGCTTTTTTGATTTCACCCGCATATCTATGTCCACATAATAAAACTTTACGTTCAGCAAGATGGATAACTAAAGTGGCATCACTATTAACCCCATCGCGTTGCGGATCGGTTTTTAAACCAGGAACACTTAAAATCGTCCATTCTGGCTTACCGATTTTTCCACAAAAATCGTCAGTACGAATAAAAAGTTGCCGAGCAAATAAATTATGCCAAGCATATTCAGTAATGACCTTAACAGGTAAATAATAGGTTGGGTCAGCTCCAACTTGTAGATTAGAAATAAATAGATCAACTTCTTTGGCATACTGTTCAGCACGCTGCCATAAGGCATGAAAACGATCTTCCGAAAAAGCTTGATTAATAGAATCCCAATCGATGTCATTTTCACTATTAGGTTCGGCTACTATAAATTTATCTTTAGGGGAACGCCCAGTTCGTTTGCCCGTAGAAACTGACAGAGCGCCATTCGCTGCAATGACACCTTCTTTTCGTTCTATAGCATGGTTGATCAGCTCTTCTGCAGATAAATCAACAAAGATTTTCAATGAATTTTTGGATTGGACGGCTGACATAGCCTACACTCCTTAACTTAACAGAAGCCGGCATGTTAACACAGATAAAATGGCAATTACATTCCAGACTAGGCCTTTTGCATTAAGGGCGCATTCTATAGGCAAAAACATCTGGTGACTCATCTGATTGGTGTGGCTGTGGTGGTAAAAAAGAGGTTTTTGCAGGAATAGACGATGAAATCAAATAGAATACGATGTTAAATAATAACAGCATAAATTCTCGATAACTGTTTAATATTAGATTTTTAACCTTACTTTTAGTCCTAGGATTTTCAAAAAGTTTAGGTAAAGCATATCTTAATTCAGGGGATAAAAATTTAGAGAATTCAGGATGCGAGCTTCTCGAACTCAATTCATATAATTGGCGCTGTACTTTTAAACTTACATCTTCTTTAGATAATTTTTTTGTCTCAATTCCCTTAGATTCAGAATTTAATACAACCGTATGCTTTACTGTAAATTCTATTAAATTTGCGGCCTGCTCTGAATTGAAAAATAATTGAAATACTTCATTTTTTGATTCTTCTTCTAATTGCAAATCTGTTTTTCCACGGTCTGTCGAAATTTTATCACTCAATAATTTCCTTATAAATTCTTGAAAATAAGCTATTTTATTTTTTTCTGCTTCTTCTAAAGCTAAACTTTTTAATTCGCCATCTTTACTACAAGCTATTTTCACAATCGGTTCAGGTAAAAAATCCAATTTTATTATCTTAAAATTCTCCGTAATTACCAACTTTTCAGAACTAAATTCACAAGTAATATGATGTTTGTGACCTTCGTCTACACTAGGCACAAAACCTAATCCAAGTAGACTTGTAGTTAAGAAAGTTCTACCACCATAAAACATCCCACCTTGATGAAAATTCAGCAATAAAAAATCCTGAATTTCTTTATCAGTACTTTTAATTCTAGCCAAAAAAAATTCATCTGGATCGGGCTCTATTGTAATTGACTTTCTATGCGATGTTCGCGTCTCTAGGTTACCTTCAGCAACTGTTGGCGGAGAAGCTTTTACATAGGACCATTCTCCGGATTCATCCTTAATTGTTAAGGCATAAATTCTTTTTAAATCCATCGCAACTTGCGCTTCTCCCCCTATATTACTGGGGTGTGCAAAGGATTGCAGTGCTGCAAGACACTCATCATCAAAGCTTAATTCGATCATATCTTCGAACATTTGAAATTTCTTTTCTATTTTATGAAAAATAATTCATAATAAAGTTAATTACAGTATATTTTGATTAAAATCAAAACAATTATCCCAAAATCCACTTACATAAGTAAATAGAACGCTTAGATGGTAAAATCACTTGAATTGATTGTGTTAAGTTAGCACAATAACATTAAGCCAAAATTAAACATGACTATGAATTTATCAAAACCCCGCTTACTCACTGGCGATACGCCCACAGGAAAACTCCATCTTGGCCATTGGGTGGGTTCTCTCGCTTTACGGGTGGGCTTACAAAAAAGCTATGATTGTTACTTCATCATTGCTAATATCCATGCGTTTACTACACGCGCGGAATTTCCCGAAGAAATTCGCCAAAATACCTTAGAGATTGCGTTAGATTACCTAGCTGCGGGCATCGACCCTAAGCAAAGTCATATTTTTATTCAGTCTGAAATTCCCGCCATCGCTGAACTTACCTGTTTCTTCAGTATGCTGATTTCTTTTCCTAGAGTCATGCGCAACCCAACTATTAAAGATGAAATCCGCCAAAAAAATCTAGGTGATAATTATCCTTTTGGCTTTTTACTGTATCCAGTCGGGCAAGTGGCGGATATACTGAGTTTTCGTCCTGAAATTGTACCCGTTGGCGAAGATCAAATCGCTCATTTAGAATTAGCTCGCGAATGTGCGCGTCGCTTTAACCAAATTTATTGCGGTGTTGATCCACAAACCAAAGACGAAGATTATGTCGCAAGTGGCGGATTATTCCCTATCATCCAAGCAAAACTCAGTCCTGTGCGACGACTAATCGGAACCGGCCCCCCTAATGCGGATGGAATATTACCCAAAATGAGCAAATCTTTAAATAACGCCATTTATCTTAGCGATGATGCTGATACGATCAAGAAAAAAGTAATGGGAATGTATACTGATCCACATCGTTTACGAGCTACGGATCCGGGGACTGTTGAAAATAACCCTTTATGGATATTCCATGACGTATTCAATCCTGATAAAGAATGGGTTATTGAAGCCAAAGATAAATATCGTAAAGGTCAAATCAAAGATGTGGAATGTAAACATAAACTAATCGATATCTTGGTTGAAATAACTCAACCCATACGAGAACGCCGAAAGGTCTATGAAAAAGACCCTGCCGAGGTTTTACGGATTTTAAAGCATGGCACGGAGCAAGCTAATAAAATTGCTGAAGACACTCTAATCAAAGTTAAAACCTTTATGAAACAAGATTACTTCAAACGTATTGTTAAGCTAAATACCGAATAACAAATCAATGTTAGGCAACAGGCAAAGTAACTCCTCTTTGACCCTGATATTTGCCTTGACGATCTCGATAAGAAACTTGGCAAACCTCATCGGATTCTAAAAATAACATCTGTGCTACACCTTCATTAGCGTATATTTTAGCAGGCAAGGGCGTCGTATTGGAAAACTCAAGCGTAACTTGGCCTTCCCATTCTGGCTCTAAAGGCGTGACATTAACGATAATTCCGCAGCGTGCATAGGTGGACTTGCCCAGACAAATAGTGAGAATATTCCGTGGAATACGAAAATATTCGACCGTATGCGCTAAGGCAAAAGAATTGGGGGGAATAATGCAGACATCATTTTTTACATCGACAAAACTACCTTCCGAAAAATTTTTCGGATCGACAATAGCAGAATTGATATTCGTAAACACACGAAATTCATTGGCACAACGTACATCGTATCCATAACTAGAAACGCCATAAGAAATGATCCGTCCAGCCGCGGTTTGGCGCACCTGCTTAGCTTCAAATGGCTCGATCATATTGTACTCTTTTGCCATGCGGCAAATCCATGCATCGGATTTTATAGACATAATAATTTTCCTAAAAAGACTCTTCGCACTTGACATAGTCTGCGTTGCCGCTCAATTCGCAGTTTATTTCACGGCGCTCACAGAAAATCCCATTGCTGTGAGTATACTATTTATTTTCAATGACAATTTTTGGAAATCGAAACGCTTTGGATTTGGGTTGGTTCAGCTGTTCAACGATTTTTCGGGCTATTCCTCGATAGATATCAGCGATAGCACTCTGTGGTTCCGCAAGAAAAATAGGTCTACCCGAATCGGCTTGTTTACGAATCCGACTATCTAAAGGTAAAACACCTAATAGGTTAATGTTACATTCTTTAGCTATTCGTTCGCCGCCGCCATCACCAAAGATAGATTCCTCATGACCACATTTCTTGCATACATGCGTACACATATTTTCGACTACGCCCAATAAAGGTACTTTTACCTTATTAAACATACCTATGGCTTTGCGCACATCCAACAAAGCAATGTCTTGAGGCGTCGTTACTATCACGGCTCCGGCGAGGGGAATTTTTTGAGTTAAGGTCAATTGGATATCGCCCGTACCCGGCGGTAAATCCACAATCAAATAGTCCAAGCTATCCCAGTGCGTGTCATTTAATAATTGTTGTAAAGCGCCAGTCGCCATAGGACCACGCCATATCATTGGAGTATTCACATCGATTAAGTAGCCGATAGACATAGATTGTATGCCATGGGCATATACAGGCTCTAAGGTTTTACCGTCCTTGCTGGTTGGCTTCTCACTCACACCTAACATCTGCGGTTGATTCGGACCATAAATATCCGCATCCAGTATCCCAACTCTAACGCCTTCCTTTTCCGCAAGCGCCAATGCCAAATTAACCGCAGTCGTTGACTTTCCAACTCCCCCTTTTCCAGAGGCAACCGCAATAATATGTTTGACCCGATCAGTAATTTTTAACATAGCATTTTAGAATTATAACTTGACGTCACTCCTAGCAAAAAGGCAGAATCTAGAAATCAATAATACGCAAAAGATGAGTATGCAGCAAACACATCGCAAACTATTAGTCACTAGCGCTTTGCCTTATGCCAATGGCTCTTTACATATCGGCCATCTATTAGAGCATGTTCAGGCGGATATTTGGGTGCGTTTTCAAAAAATGCTGGGGAGCAATTGCATTTTTATATCCGGTGAAGACGCGCATGGTACGCCTGTGATGTTAGCCGCGCAGCAACGCGATATCAGTCCAGAAACATTAGTGACTCAAGTTGCAGAAGAACATAAACGTGATCTCTCTGCATTTTATATCGATTTTGATAACTTTTATACCACCCATTCTCCAGAAAATGAAGCATTAATAACGCTTATTTATCAGCGCATGAAAGATAAAGGAGATGTCCTTAGTAAAGTCATCCAACAAGCTTATGATCCCAAAACACAAATGTTTTTACCGGATCGTTATGTCAAAGGGACTTGCCCATGTTGTAAAAGTCCTGATCAATATGGTGATAATTGTGAGGTTTGTGGATCTACCTATTCCCCGCTGGATCTCATTGATCCTAAATCTACTCTTTCAGGAGCTACGCCGGTCGCAAAAGAATCTGAGCATTACTTTTTTCAACTTTCGCATTATTCAGATTTTTTACGTGAATGGATCACGAAAGACAATCATCTTACTGAAGAAATTAGTAATAAACTCTTAGAATGGTTCAAGGAAGGTTTGCATGATCTCGATATCTCGAGAGACTCGCCTTATTTTGGATTTAAAATTCCAGGAACAGATAACAAATTTTTTTATGTATGGATCGATGCACCTATAGGCTATATGGCCATCTTCAAAAATCTCTGCTTGAAACGAGATGGGCTTAATTTTGATAAGTATTGGTCCAATTCGACAAATACTGAGCTTTATCACTTTATTGGCAAAGATATTATTAATTTTCATGCAATCTTTTGGCCAGCTATATTAAAAGCTGCTGATTTTCGTACACCCACTGCAATTTTTGTGCATGGATATGTAACGGTGAATGGTAAAAAAATGTCGAAATCTCGTGGAACCTTCATTTCTGCGAGACACTATCTTAATTATTTAGATCCCGAATATTTGCGATATTATTTTGCTACAAAGCTCACTCGAAAAGCGGAAGATATTGATTTTAATTTTCAAGATTTTATCCAAAAAATTAATTCGGACTTGATCGGTAAGCTTGTGAATATCGCTAGTCGTTGTTCCAGCTTTATTAACAAAAAATTTGCAAATAAATTGTCTGGTACTTCATTAATTCCTGAACTTATCCAAGAGTTTGTAACCAAAGGTGATGAGATTGCCGATTACTACGCATGTCGTGACTACAATCGAGCAATGAAATGTATTATGGAATTAGCCGATCAAGCAAATCAAATGATTGACGCAGAAAAACCTTGGCTCTTAATAAAAAATCCTGACTCTACTCAGCGAGCTCACGATGTGTGTAGTTTAGGTTTAAATCTGTTTCGAATTTTAATGCTCTATTTAAAGCCGATATTACCCATCACTGCAGAAAAGACAGAACAGTTCCTAAATATACCTGCAATGACTTGGGATCAACGAAAAAAAATCTTATTTGATCATACCATTAACGCTTTTACGCCTTTATTACAGCGCATACCTGAAGAAACTATTCAGGATATGCAAAAAACGGATTCTATCGCGGCAAGTTAATGCTTAAAATATATATTTTAAGCTTGAAAACCTTTCCGATGCCGCATAATATTAATCTGAAAAAATGCAAGCAAAAAAATTATCTCTTCAAGCTAGAGATGTAAAAATACTAATTAACGAAATTGATGCTTTACTACCACAAACTCAATGTGGACAGTGTAGTTATTCAGGTTGTTTGCCTTACGCCCAAGCTATTTCAGAAGAAAAAGCTGAGATAAATCGTTGTCCACCGGGTGGCGTGAAAACACTACAAGCTTTAGCAAAATTACTAGAAAAAAATCCTGAACCATTTATGGAAGAAATGCAGAAGCAGGAAAAACCTGCTTTGACAGCGTATATACGCGAGTCTGAATGCATAGGTTGCACCAAGTGCATCCAAGCGTGCCCGGTTGATGCTATTGTAGGTGCTGCCAAGCAATTACATAGTGTATTAACGCAAGAATGTACTGGTTGCGGACTTTGTCTTGCGCCTTGTCCAGTTGATTGTATTGATATGCTGACATTAAGTCGGCCCAATTATGAACCACAACTGGCGCGACAACGTTTTGATGCAAAAAAACAACGTCTTACATTAAAACAAACTAAAACTAGTCTCACTAAAAATATTGCGCCAACAAACGAACAGACCATTTACATACAAGCTGCCATTAGGCGAGCTAAAGAAAAAAAACAACGCTTACAAACCGAAGCAAAAAATTTACACCGCAGCTAATGACATACGACTAATCTAAGGCTTGATAAATATTATGGGTTTCTGAATAAGTAAAAATTTGACCCGTTTTGATATCAAAAAACCAACGATGGATCGTTAATGCTTGTGCTTCAGCTTTTTCTTTTATCCAAGGAAAGGTCAAACAGTTTGCATAAGAACGATTTAAAGCTAATTTTGCATATTCATCTGGATTTTTTACCTGATTGCCAGGTATTTTTATCGAAGAAACCCATTTAGTAATAAAATCGTTTTGTGATAAATTTTGGCTATTTAATAAAGCATCTATCCCTCCGCACTGACTATGTCCCAGTAAAATAAGATGCTTAATATTCAATAAACAAATTCCAAATTCTAAAGCGGCACTGGTTCCATGCAATGCTTCATCCTTTTGATAAGGCGGCACTATGTTTGCGACATTGCGTACCACAAATAAATCGCCTGGATTACACTGCAGTATTAATGCTGGATCGACACGTGAGTCACAACATGAAACGACCATTATTTGAGGTTTTTGACCGGAGTCAGCTAAATATCGCATGACAGCATTATCACCTATCGCATATTTTTTTCTAAATAGGCTGTAACCATGCAATATTTTACTAAAAATATGGCCCATGTTTTTCTCCACATCAATATTTACTTCAAGTAAATATTTAACTTGAGACTAATTTATTATTATATACTCACAGCAATTAGATTTTTGGCAAGTGCCGCGCCCATGCTAACAATCTGCATGTATATCATACATGAGAATTGCGAGTTGCATGGCAAGACAGACAAAAATTTAAATGCGAAGAATATACAAATATTACTACAAAATACTTATTTTGCGAGTCGCATTATTAACGATTAAATTATATTCTCTTAGACTCTAAATCTTAAAAAAGGGGTAGGCAATGCCTCTAGATATAACACCGAGTAACACAAACGACGAATTTCTTTGAAGAAATGGCGTCCCCAAGGGGAGTCGAACCCCTGTTACCGCCGTGAAAGGGCGGTGTCCTAGGCCTCTAGACGATGGGGACCTGCGGTTTAAGGTCCGCTATTTTGGCCGCGCTGGGCTAGAATGTCAATGTCTAAAATATACTCTTTGCACTTAAGTTTTTGTCTGTGTTGCCGCTCGATTTGCAATCCTCATGTATCTTGAAAAAATGAAGGTTACTTCATACTCGCGACGCCTCGCCAAAAACCCAATTGTTGTGCGTATAACTACATAAAAATAAATTTTTACAAAATCTATTTTTAAGCTGTATATTTGGAACTTAATCAGATTTAAACAGGACAGCTATGTCGAACCAAACCATAAACTTAAGCAATACACTGCATCAATATATGTTATCGGTTTCCGTGCGCGAACCGGCTATTCTAAAATCATTAAGAGAAACAACTCAACAATTATCATCTCATGGCATGCAGATTTCACCTGAGCAAGGGCAATTGATGGCATTCCTGATTGAGCTAACAGGCGCTAAAAAAACTTTGGAGATAGGAGTCTATACAGGTTATAGCGCTTTAGTAGTGGCTTTAGCTTTGCCAGAAATGGGAAAAATTATTGCCTGTGATATCAATACTGAAACAACTTCGATAGCGCAAGATTTTTGGCAAAAAGCCGGCGTCTCAAATAAAATTGATCTAAAATTAGCACCGGCATTAGACACTCTTGATAATTTAATTAAACAAAATCACTCGGATAGTTTTGACTTTATTTTTATTGATGCAGATAAACAAAATTACTTAAATTATTATGAGCGTTCATTAATACTCCTCAGACCAGGCGGTCTAATGCTAGTAGATAATGTGCTTTGGAGTGGCCGAGTCGCTGATACTCACGCTCATGACAAACAAACTCTAGCCATTCGCGAATTTAACCAAGCTATTTATCAGGATAAGCGTATTAGCATGTGCTTAATCCCAATAGGGGATGGCCTCACTTTGATAAGAAAGTGTTAATTATAGCGTGGCGATATCTCCTTTTTGTTCTAACCATATTTTTCGATCGCCGGATCGTTTTTTCGCTAGCAACATATCCATTAAAGAAAGCGTTTTTTGTTCATTATCTATGGTAAGTTGAACAAGCCGTCGCGTATCGGGCGCCATGGTTGTTTCACGTAATTGCATAGGGTTCATT
Source organism: Rickettsiella endosymbiont of Aleochara curtula (assembly GCF_964030935.1). NCBI lineage: Bacteria > Pseudomonadati > Pseudomonadota > Gammaproteobacteria > Legionellales > Coxiellaceae > Rickettsiella > Rickettsiella endosymbiont of Aleochara curtula. The sequence goes on along the minus strand of NZ_OZ034990.1, from coordinate 1,194,648 downwards.
TCACCTAGGCCTTTAAAGCGCTGCATGCTTATTTTCCCTTTTTTCTTTTCTGCTGTTAATCGATCCAAGATGCCTTGTTTTTCTTCATCATCCAGCGCATAAAAAACTTCTTTACCGATATCAATCCGATAAAGTGGTGGCATTGCAATATAAATATGTCCCGCTTCAACTAAGGATAGAAAATGTTTTAAAAATAAACCGCATAGCAGCGTAGCAATATGCAAACCATCAGAATCCGCATCGGCTAAAACACAAATTTTACCATAACGTAAACCCGACAAATCACCAGACCCGGGATCAACGCCTATAGCCACAGCAATATCGTGAATTTCTTGTGATCCTAATACTTGATTACTCGCCACTTCCCAAGAATTTAATATTTTTCCTCGTAAGGGCATAATTGCTTGGAATTCCCTATCTCGCGCTTGCTTCGCCGAACCGCCAGCAGAATCACCTTCAACTAAAAATAATTCGGTGCGATTTAAGTCTGTTTGCGTACAATCGGCCAATTTTCCTGGCAATACTGCGCCACTTAGGATTTTCTTACGCGCGATTTGTTTACTGACGCGTAAACGTTTTTGTGCATTGGCTATCATTAATTCAGCTAAACTTTCTGCTTCAGAAATATGCTGATTTAGCCATAAGCTAAAAGCATCCTTTATTACGCCTGAAACAAATGCTGCAGACTGACGCGATGTCAGTCTTTCTTTGGTTTGACCAGAAAATTGAGGCTCTAATAATTTTACAGATAGTACATAATGGCATCCTTCCCAAACATCCTCCGGTGCTAATTTTAAACCCCGGGGCAGTAGGTCACGTAACTCACAAAAATCTCGCATTGCTTCGAGCAATCCGGTGCGTAAACCATTGACATGCGTTCCACCCTGAATGGTTGGAATTAAATTAACGTAACTTTCCATCAATCCTTCACCGCTTTCTAATAGCCAGCATAATGCCCAATCCACTTCTTCCGTTTCTCCAGCAAAATGGCCATGAAAAGGCTCAGTAGGTAAACAGGTATATTGGCTTAAACTATCTTTTAGATAACTAACCACACCATCTTCATAAAACCACTCCTCTTTTTTATTGTTTTGCTTGTCAGTAAAACTAACGTGCAAGCCTGGACAAAGCACCGCTTTAGCACGCAAGCTATGTTTTAAACGATTAACTGAAAACTTTTCTGTATCAAAATAATGTTTATCAGGCCAAAAGCGTAAAGCAGTCCCTGTTACCGCTTGATCTAGTTTGCCTAGTTTTTTTAGGTTGGATTTTTTATTACCATGTTCAAATTGAATTTGATAGATAAATCCGTCACGCTTAATAGTGACTTCAAGAAGACGCGATAAAGCATTGACTACGGATACGCCCACTCCATGCAAACCGCCCGAATAACGATAATTTTTATGGTTAAATTTACCTCCGGCATGAAGTCTGGTCAAAATAAGTTCTACACCCGTCACTTTTTCTTCAGGATGGATATCTACCGGCATGCCTCGACCATCGTCACTGACTTCTAAAGAATTATCAGCATATAACACCACATCAATATGTCGTGCATAACCGGCCATGGCTTCATCCACACTGTTATCAATAACTTCTTGCGCCAAGTGATTAGGTCGAGAGGTGTCGGTATACATACCCGGTCGTCGTTTTACCGGGTCAAGACCGCTTAAGACTTCGATCGCTTCAGCGGTGTATTTCTTTGAAGATGAAGATTTAGGTTTCATAAAATAGTAGTTACCCGCTTTTTTTTAAAAATGCGTCTCGCACAATATGCTCATTATGTTGTAACCATTGTAAAGCAATAATAGTCGAACCATTATTAAATTTTCCTTGATTGAGTAAATTATAAGCAGTTTTTAAATTTAATACGTGCAAACGAATATCTTCACCTTCCTCAACCACACCATGAATTCCTTGTGCCAACCCGGCATCAACCTGTCCACAAAAAAGAGAAATACGTTCTGAACTCCCCCCAGGACTTACCCAATACTGGCATATGGGAAATAAATTGGTTATTTCTAGGCCGGTTTCTTCTTGTGTCTCTCGTCGTGCAACTTGCTCTAAACTTTCACCTTTATCAATGACACCGGCCACTATTTCAATTAACCAAGGATTTTTGGCTTTTTTAGTAATTCCTACGCGGAACTGTTCTATTAAAACCAGCTGATCCTTATTCGAATCAAACAGTAGCACGCCCACCGCTTCACCCCGTTCAAAGACTTCTCTGAGCCGTGGCGAACTCCAGCCGCCATTAAATAAACGAAATTGGATCTTCAATTGCTCGAGCTGAAAATGCCCCTGATAGACGATTTGCTGCTGCAAAATTTTGACATCTGAATGATCGAACTGGGAATTCATAGGGCTATATCTCAATTATGAAATCTGGCATAATAAGCGGCGGTTACATAGAAGAGTTTAGAATTTCGCTCTTTTAGTATAAAAACAATAATGACATTACTCGACTTTTTTATCTATAAATCTGCTAAACAACTACCTGTCTATACTAAATTAGTATTAATTATTTATTTGGTTTTTGCACCCTTTACAGCTACTTTTGCTGCAGATTTAATCGATATTTATAAAGCTGCCCTAAAAAGTGATCCCACCTATCAGGCTGCTGTATCCACGCGATTATCCCAACGCGAGGTAATACCTCAGAGTGTCGCTGCGCTTTTGCCTAATATTTCAGCCCAAGCTAACGTTTCTAATAATTACCAAAACATTACGCAGCCTCCGACTGCTGGGCAACCGAATGGAACCAGCAACGTGCAATCTCAAGGGTATGATATTTCAATTAGACAACCATTAATCAATATCAATGCTTGGCTAGCGGTAAAGCAAGCCCGTAATACTGGTAAACAAGCTGATCTAACTTTAGCCGCAGCGGCACAAGACCTAATTTTTCGTGTCGCAACGGCATATTTTAATGTTTTATCCGCACGGGACACTCTACGATTTGCTCAAGCGGAAAAGATAGCCGATAGTAAACAATTGAATCAAGCCCAGAAACGGGTTCAAGTCGGTTTAGATGCATTGACGAGCGTTTATGAAGCTAAAGCGGCATACGACAAGTCGCTTGCTACGGAAATAAGTGCAGAAAATTCTTTACGTAATAATCAAGAGGCATTGCGTCAATTAACAGGGCAGACTTATTCCTCCATAAAAGCTTTTACAAAGAAAATACCATTACTAAGCCCACAACCAGATAACATCGAACGTTGGATTAATGCAGCCACACAAAATAATCTTAAGTTAATGGCCGCTCGCTATGGGGTAGAAGTGTCTAGAGAGAAAATAAAGATGCAAGCTTCCGGGCATTTACCCAGTTTAAGCTTAATTGGAAATTATGGAAAAACCGCTACATTTAATAATGTTCCTAGCTCATTTAATAAGAATGGTGGGACTTTGGGTTTAGAATTGGATGTTCCGCTGTTTGCAGGCGGAGCAGTCTCATCTAAAACCCGTCAGGCCCAATATGATTTTCAAACGGCTAGTGCAAATTTAGATAATACTTATCGGCTGCTTATCGTCAATACACGCCAAAAGTATAATGATGTACTTGCCGATATCAGCAAAATCAAGGCTGAGCAGCAAGCTATCAAATCAGCACAACTTTCATTAGATAGTACCGAAGAAAGTTATAACGCAGGAACACGAACTGTTGTTGATGTCCTTATTGCACAGCAAAATCTTTATGATGCAAAACGTACTGCAGCCAGTGATCAGTATAATTATCTGTTAGATACATTATTACTGAAACAAGCTGCAGGTAGCTTAAAGCCAGATGATTTGGTGCAGATTAATAAATTTTTCGCATAGTCTGCATAAATCAATAACTTACTCAAAAAGTCCCTGCGCAACCATTTGAAACAGGGTAATTGTCGTTAACAACATAGGCATCTATTAAAGCTTTTATTTTTTCTATCTTCTGCAGAGATTCTGTTTTGCCTCTGCCAAAAAATCGATGTTTGCCTAATGTCTCTTTTTCACTCGTTTCGAGTGTAAAATTATTATTTGGATCAGCCTGATTATTTAGGTTTAACTTTTCTTTATAAGCTTCAAAAATAACTATTTTTTGTTGTGCTAAGCCTATTTTAAAAAATCCTTCTTTCAGCCTGCCTATCTGCTTATCACAAATATGGATAGCCTTTTGCAATACAATTTCTTTCGGTAATTTTCGATCAGCCTCATTTGATGAGCTTGTATCCTCAACCAAATGTTCATGCTCATGAATAATGTCAAATTGCTGCCATTCTTGTTTTATAGCTTTTGTAAAACTTAAAGCAGAGGTATTAGAGTTAGTGCAACGATTTAGTTGGCTAAATAGACAATTTAAAATTCCTAGAATGGTTGCAGGAATAATAAAGATAAGTTTTCCTATCCAATTAAAAATTCCGCCATGATCATGATCGTGATGATGGCCTTGTTCGTTACCGAAAAGCGGGCATATATCTGTTAGTAATTCACTTCCTGCTGCAAAAAAAACGGTCAGCCAACAAGGAAAACTAAAGAATCTATCCGATGCTACCGCAGTAAAAAAAACGTGGAAACCAAAGATAAATAATTTCAAAACGCTAAGCATGAGTTTTAATGGAATACGCAATATGTGCAAAAGACACTGTAAATAATTTTCTGTTGATATCTGTTGTTTAAAATTTACATAAGCGTTTTTTACTGGATTAAGCAAATTATCCATAGAAATTCCAGTCAATAAACCGACTGATTCAAAAGAATTTTTCAAAGTAAACAATAAATCACTTAGCATTAAAGGAAGCGCAGTAATCACACACACGGGCAAACTAACAAAGTCTTTTAATTGAATAAAAGCAGTATATCCAGTGGTAAGTGCAGCTATAATTCCAAAAACTAATACCGCAGCACTTAATATCATTCTTAATGCATAAGAAAAATAACTTTCTTGTTCCTGAAATTTAAACCAATTTATTAAATTTCCAAAAAATTGGGAAAGTGATTTTACGACGATAAGAAAAATATATTTTGATATATTGGGTTTAACTGGATAATTTTGTTCTATTTCTCTATTAAGCTGTTTCCACCATTTCGATAAAGTCTCATTTAGAATTAAATCAGTAATGGTGTTATAAATTAAAATAGCATAAGAAATGGCTGCTAAAATAGCCAACGGCCAGATGACAGCCGATAAAATAGTTAGAGAAGTTAATCCAAAACCCATTAAGACTGCGGGAAAAGTATAGAAAGTAATAACCCCTACGCAAGCTCCAACACTTAAGCTAAATAACATTCCAAAGCGTAAAGGCCATAATTTTATGGATTTTTTAGATATTTCATCCTTAAGTTCATTAATAAAATCTGCACTAAGATTTGCTTCGTTATTTAAAAGATCACAACTTCCTTGTTCAACTACCGATTTGATCAGCAGTTTTCTTAAAAGCTTTAATCGAGCTTCTGCCTCTTCGACAGCAGAACCTTTTTCATGGGAAAAATTAGCCTTTTCAAGAAATTGTTGATTAGCAATGTAGCTAGCTACAAAGGAGCTTGTTTTTAAAAAAACTAGTTTTCTGAGATTTTGTTCTAAAATTGAGAATCTAAGTTCATGATCAGGAATATAACTTTGAGTTCCGTCTCTTCTAATTTTAAAATTAGAAAATTTTTCTTCAATGTCTCGTTGAGATAAATCATCTATTAAGAGTTTTTCATCTCTGAGTAAACTTTTATATTTATTTAAAAATTTCGTTTCACTTTCATCAATTTCACTGAGCTTATATTTGCTCTCAATATCATTTAAAAAATCAGATAAATTCTTTTTTATTTCTTTTTCATAGTGTTGAATAGAAATCAAATCATTTTCAAATTTCTCAATAATTAAATATTCCCATAGTGATTTTTCACTTAATAAGCTAAACCTACTAAATCCTTCGACAATATTTTTTCTGTAGATCTCTCCTTCTACTATAGTTGCGCCACATGCTGCATATTTTGCCCAAGGAGCAGACGTAAAATCTACAATTTGTCTTGCACTGGATAATCCATCAAATGCGACCTGGGTTCCGCTTAATATCCAGCCTAGACTTGATTTAAAAAATTTATTTATTTTCATCGTAATAATACTCTGTAATTATCAAACCACGCCCAAACTATAAACTAATTAGCTTAAGGATCTATTAAATGATATTAAGAATCATTCCTATTTGTAGGCGAGATAATAACCAAGAAAGGCCGAGTCTTCAAGAGAATTTTTTGATGGGATTAATAATGACAAATATTTTTCGTGCATGGCCTGAGTAGAATTATGTAAACTTTGCAGGTCAGATTCATTATGAATGATATCGTCAGCTTGCTTAATGCTTTCTATATGAGATATTTGTGCGGCTAAAATGGCATCGATCTGATTTCTTTCCAAACGATCACGCTCCTCTGCGCGTTGAATTTGCAATTCCCTAGGAGCTGTGACCAGCAAGATCCGATCTAATTGAATATAATTACCTGAAGAGGGTTTTTTTTTAAGTAATTTGGAGGTCCTACTCTCTAATAATAAAGGGATAACCACAAGCTTGTATATACCAGTGGTTTTTTGTATTGAACTTTCTATTTCTTGGTAAATTAAAGGGTGCAATAAGCACTCTAACCATTCACGATCCTTGGGATGAGCAAAAATAATTGCTCGTAGCTTATCCCGATCGATAGTTGCATTTTTTTTTAATAAGCTAGCGCCAAAGCGGGCAACTAATTGCTTGCGGATTTCCGGGAAGTTATCGATAAGTGCTCGACCAATCTGATCAGCATCGATAATACTGACTCCCAGCTCAGCAAAGTAACGCGCAACGGTAGACTTACCACTTGCAATTCCACCGGTTAACGCTACCGTAAACACGCTAAAAATTAATGCGTAATAATAGAATTCGAAGAATTTTCTTTTTTCCCACTACCGCCTTTATCATCCTGTTCTTGCATTTGCTGAGCATACAAGGCTTCAAAATTAACTGGCGCTAAATAAAGGGGGGGGAATCCAGCACGACCCACTAAATCTGAAACAGCCTCTCTAGCATAGGGAAATAATATAGTAGGGCAGGTGATACTCATCACTTGATGGTTTTGTTCTTCAGTGAATCCTTTTAATGTAAAAAGGCCTGCTTGTTTTACTTCAACCAAAAATAAGGTTTTATCTTTCGATTTCGCTGTCACAGTGATTTGTAGGACAACCTCATGATTGTCAGCGCCTATATCACTCGTATTCATGGTGAACTGCAAGTTCAACTCCGGTTGCCATTCTTCTTGAAACGCTTGGGGAGAATGCGGAGTCTCTAGCGATAAGTCTTTAACATAAACGCGCTGAATAATAAATTCGGGTTGGTGCGTAGGTTTGCTTGATTGATTCATAAATTACTCGCCTTTTAGTAAAGTGTCTAATTCACCAGAGGTGGCTAATTTTGATAAATCATCAAATCCCCCGATAGGTTTATTATTGATAAATATTTGTGGTACAGAACGTCGATTACTTAATTCCACCATTTCTTTCAATTTATCGGTATCCTTATCAACATGAATTTCTTCGTATTTAACTCCTTTCTTGGACAGTAATTCTTTAGCATCTGCACAGTAAGGACAACCCACTGTGGTATATATTACTACTTTTTGCATAATAACCCCGCTTTATATTAATCGAAGAACTAGCTTTTAATGATAGGCAACGCTGCATTCTGCCAGCTCATAATTCCACCCTTGAGGTGATAACATCTTGTAAAACCTGCATTTTTTAATAGTCTACCAATTTTATGGTGTGATTGCCCCTGGCTATAGTTAATGATAATAGGCCTTTCTCGATATGAGTCAAGATCGCTTAGCCTAGCTTTGAGTTCAGAAAAAGGTATATTAATAGACTCAGCAATGTGTCCTTTTTTAAAACTAAGCACATCGCGAACATCTAAAAAAACCGCATCTTCTCGGTTAACTTTAAAAATAGCATCCTGGACACTAAGAGGCAGTGTACCCGTTAGCTTAGCATGCAACTCAAAGGTCAATAATAAAATTAAAATAACAATAAAAGCTAGCCATAGCTCCCAATGTCGTAAGCTAAATTCGATAAACTGATGCATTTGTTTAACCTTTGTGTTGCTATTTGTTTTATCTTAGACACGCTAGTCTAGCGAAATTTAGTGCCCATCGCTATACTCTCTTACATTTTAACATCGAGAAATTGGTTTTATGCCTACGCAAATAGAACATCAGCATCCGCTAGAGCTAATAAATAAGCAAGCAGATTATAAAAATTTACTGACTGAACTGATGAATATGGCAAAAAAACAAGGGGCTACTCAAACCGAAGCTAGTATCAGTCATGATACTGGTTTTTCAGTGACTGTACGCAATCAAGAAGTTGAAACAATTGAACATAATCGGAATAAAAGTTTAGGAATAAATGTCTATTTTGGCCAAAAAAAAGGTTCGGCAAGCACCTCAGATTTTAGTCCTCAAGCTATTAAAAGTACTTTAGAAGCAGCTATTCATATAGCACGTTTTACTACTGAAGACCCTTTTAGTGGTCTAGCAGAACCAAAATTTCTAGAAAAAACACCGCCTAATTTGGATCTTTATCATCCTTGGTCTATCGATCCACAAAATGCTATTGCATTGGGTAAAGAATGTGAAGCTTATGCACTTGCTAAAGATAAACGATTAGCTTTTTCAGAAGGGGTCAGCTTATCAACGCAAGAGGATATTTATGTTTACGCTAATAGCAATGGATTTTTGGCAGGATATCCTAGCTCCATGCACAACATCTCATGTAGTTTAATAGCAAAAGATAAATCGGGCATGCAGCGTGATGGTAGCTATACAATAAATCGTAATGCTGATCAACTACTATCTATTGAAGCGTTGGCCAACGAAGCCGCAGATAATACCGTTAAACGCCTTAACGCAAAACGAATTTCCACTTGTCAGGTACCCGTGATTTTCCACTCAGAAATTGCCAGCCGCTTAATTAGAACTTTTCTTGAGGCAATCTCGGGCGGAAACCTTTATCGCAATGCCTCCTTCTTAGTCAATCATATCGGAAAATCCGTTTTTGCTAAAAAAATTTCTATTTATGAAAAACCTCATTTATTAGGTGCTTTAGGAAGCGCTCCTTTTGATGATGAGGGGGTTCGTACTAGCGATCGCACCTTAATTGAAGAGGGGATTTTATGCGGATATTTGCTAAATAGCTATTCAGCCAGAAAACTAAGCTTGCAAACAACTGGAAATGCGGGTGGGTTTCATAATATTCTGCTGAAAACAAGTCAATTCAATCTTAATGATTTAATAAAGCAGCTGGGGAAAGGCTTACTTGTTACTGAAGTTATGGGACAAGGTATTAATTTAGTAACGGGTGATTATTCTCGAGGGGCAGCTGGCTTTTGGGTGGAAAACGGAGAGATACTCTATCCTGTGGAAGAAATTACTATCGCTGGGAACTTAAAAGATATGTATCAAAATATCGTGGCTATAGGCAATGATATTAATAGTAAGAGCTCTATCCAAACAGGCTCAATATTTTTAGAAAACATGATGATAGCAGGAACGGAATAATCTAGGTTTGCTCTGTGATAGACCACACACTAATACCATCCAAAGTACCGAGTGATAAATAGGTTTTTAAATAATCTGGAAAAAGCACATCTAATACTTTTCCGGCTTTCGATGAAGCCATACGACAATAAAGCTGACCATTATTCCAGATGGCAAAGCTCATATGCAATACATTCATAGAAGTTCCTATTCGGGAACTTAGATAAGAATCATGACCGACAAAAAAAATTAGGCTTCCAGTGGGAATTCTTTGTCTTAATCTAGGGCTTTGTAACAACTCAAAGACTGGAACATAAGATACACTTACATTTTTACTTCCATATACCCCACCTTCTTTTTTTAATTGAAATAATAAGGTTTGTTTTTCTTGAGGGTTTAAATAAGGAATTTGAATTCTGTCTATAGTTAAATTGCGATACCAATTTCGCAAATTTATTTTGGTTCTAGTCAGTCGAGCTTCTTGACCTGCAATTAAATAACTCAGCTCGCGTATATATCCATTTCTTTTATTATTAGGAATCCAATCAGCACTAGGAAAATGATTACGTTGCGTAAAACTTACATTCCCCTGCTTATAACGAATTTGATTGATTTTGTTTTTAAAATCTGGAAGATTCTTGGCTAATGCCAGTGCCATGACAGTATCAACATAGGTTTCACAATCAAAATAATCAAATCGATATAAGGGATTTTGATCATATCTACCATTAACACCTTCACCAAGCGCCCCTTCTAAGTAGGGGGTATTTAATAATGCAGCGCTTTGAATTTCAATTCGTCGCTGTATAGGATAATTCTGGTTTAAAGAGATCAGTTGTTTGACAATTTCATCGCTCTGCGTGCCCGCAAAACTTAAAGGGATAAACAAGAAACATAAGCCTACAAGGGCATAAAAAAATCGGCACCGAGTCATCACCCCTCTTCACCAAACCTATCTGTGACTAATTTTTCTAACACCGTTAACGCTGCAGCTTCATCTTCCCCTTGAACGATGACTTCAACAGGACTACCTTGCCGAGCGGTAAGCCCCATCACTTCTAAAATACTCTTCCCATCTACTTGTTTACCATTACATTTGAGTGTAATTTGGCTAATAAAACATCTTGCGATTTTGACCCACTTCATTGAAGCGCGTGCATGTAATCCCAATTTGTTATTTATCGTAATAATTTTACATATCATATAGTGAGGAAATTAATCCTCTATTTTTCCTCTATACTAAAACTTTCGCCACATCCACAGGCGGCCGTTTGATTTGGATTAATGAATTTCAGCGTCCCATTAATTCCGTTTTGTACATAGTCAATACAAACCCCCTGTAGGATAGGAAAACTTGCTCGATCAACAAAAACAACTAATTCATCATCAATAGAAAATTTTAAATCTTCGGAATGGACGCTATCTACATAATCCACCACATAGGAAAAGCCTGAACAGCCAGAACGCTTAACACTCAAACGAAAACATTTTTCCCTTACTTGCTTAGCAAGGATCTTTTTAATATGTTGAATCGCTGAAGGAGTTAAACAAAGCTGATCAAGCTTACTTTTACTTTCAGCAGGCTCGTAGATAGGGACATTAACTTGTGTCATAAATCCCATATTACCACTTAATAAGTTAGGTAACAAAGTGGCGGTCTTAAACCTTTTCCCATTTAGAGAGCAATATTCCTGGTTTTGTAGTTATTAAACCTACAAAATGGGCTGAAATGGGTTTTTTTTACCCCCAAATAGATAAACTTTTGATTTCCATCTCCAAAAATTTTAACTAACTCCCTAGGCAAAAATGCTGCTGCGAACTGTTTAGGCCACTTTAGACCCTGTCAAAAAACTCATCAAACGAAAATCTCAAATCCGACAACGTCACGATGAAGCTTCAATAATCGAATCACTAAAAGTTGTGCGTGGATTTTTAGTGGGAAACTTTTACTTGTGTCATAAAAGTGTTTGTTGTACGGTTAACTTTAGATATTAAAATATACTCTTTAGCACTTGAACTTTTGTCTGTGTTGTCCTCAACTCGCAATCCTCATGGTTATTGTATACGCCAGATTGTTACACGAAGCGGCACTGCCAAAAATCCAATGTCGTGAGTGATACTCATTTTGCATTTTTTTAACTCTTAAATATGTTTAACAAATTAGATACTAAGCTTCTTGGGGGTATTTTACTCATAGTGGGCACAGCGATAGGCGGCGGAATGTTGGCATTGCCTATTGCAACTGCCGAAGCAGGCTTTACAAACTCCTTGCTTCTTTTATTACTCTGCTGGTTCATAATGACCGCCAGCGCTTTCTTGGTGCTTGAAGTTAATCTATGGCTCCCGCCTAATACAAATATTATTTCCATGTCGCGAATTTTATTAGGTCGATGGGGTGAATCTATCGCTTGGATAAGCTATCTTTTATTATTTTATTCCGTCCTTGCCGCTTATATGGCTGGTGGCGGAGATTTTCTCAGTGGCTTATTGCTTAATTTGGGGTTCAAAGTACCTAACTGGTTATCTATTCTTCTGTTTGTAGCCATTTTAAGTTACGTAGTTTACCGAGGCATTCACTATGTCGATTATGTGAATCGTGGTTTGATGTTTAGTAAGTTTAGCATTTATATTTTACTTATTTTATTTATTATTCCGTCTATCTCTATCTCTAAGTTAACCGATGGAAACATGCTTTACCTAACGAGCGGGGCAACAGTAATGATAACCTCGTTTACTTTTGCTAATATCATACCGAGTCTACGTACTTATTTTAAAGATGATATTCCAAAATTACGTAAAGCAATTTTAATAGGTAGCTTAATTCCCCTAATTTGTTATTTGTTTTGGGATCTATGCATCATGGGAGTACTTCCTCGTGAAGGGAATTATGGGCTGATTAACATGCTACATTCTAAACACTCAACCAGTGAGTTTGTTACGCAGCTAAGCAATGCCTTAAATAACCCGTTAATCACTTTTATAGCCAGAATTTTTACCTCCATTTGTCTAGCTACCTCTTTTCTTGCCAGCGGTCTAAGCTTATCTGATTTTTTGGCCGATGGTTTACGTACTAGCAAACGAGGAAAAGGAGGAGTTATCGTCTATTTGGCTACCTTTCTCCCCCCCATGACGGTAGTACTCTTTTATCCTGGTGCTTTTATTGGCGCATTAAGTTATGCTGGAATTTATTGTGCAATTCTTTTTATTTTACTCCCCTCTCTTATGGCCTGGCGTGGTCGTTATAGAAAAAATTCATTAGCTAAAGGATTTAGAGTTAAAGGAGGAAGACCTTTATTGTTAGTACTCGGTGTCGCGGGTGTTTTATTTATAGGGAACGGAGTTCAAATTGCTTTTACCTAGGATTTAGCTTACAAACCTATAAGCTATTTGCTATGGGCATTGAATTGCATCTTTCTTATCCAACCACTTACAACCCTTTCATCTCGTCCCGCTACCCCTTTTCCAAGTAAAAGTCCAATATTAATAGGGAATCAATTAATAGGAATTTAGAAAATTTGTTTTTTATTTTTAAAAAACATGATGATTTTTAAAGTTTTTTAATTCTTTAAAGTAGAAAAAATAACTAAAATTTCCTAAAATTACTAAGAAATTTCAACAATTGAATGGGGGACAAATATGATAATAGATGGTGTATTAGTCGGAGTCGTATTAGCAGGACTAGAATTAGGAGTAGCTTGGATATTGGCTTGTGTAATTAACCATGAGCCATCAACTGAAAAAAAGGAGGAAAAAGAACCTCCCCTCACATTTTCAGCAAATTTCGCTAATCTAGGTAATCTAAAATAAAGTTCAAGCGCTTATCGCTCTGTTTGCAATAATATTCAAAATTTTAAGCAAAAAAATCTGTAAAAACCAAAAAACCTCTGGGAACAGCTTTAAAAGTTTTCAGGGGTTTTTTCATTAAAGCTAAATAAAGTCATTGTTGACTGCTTTCTGATTAAAAATATTTTCTAGCATAATATATAAATCTTTGTATGGAATAGGCTTAGTTGAAAAATTATCAATTTCGGCTTCTTGACACCAATTTTTCAAATTATTTGCAGGATATGCACTTAATAATATTATCGGCTTTCGATTAGATTTATTGTTTTTTTCTAATAGTCGAATTCTTTTTCCGACTTCCACGCCTTGTATATCAGGTAGACCTGCATCCAGAATAATAAGATGGTAAGTGCTATTTGAACACATTTCCAAGGTTTGTTTTCCATTTGCAGCAATATCAACTTGATAGCCCATTTTTCTTAAAAAAATACTATGTACCCTTTGAATAATCAACTGATCTTCAACTAGTAAAATTCTTTTTTTTTATCCACTTATCTTTCTCTCCTTGTTTGAAATTTATAAATGTAAATTTTAATAGTTTATGATAGTCCATTTATGGACTAATTTGCAACAATATAAAAATGTTTTAACCAATAAAAAAATTTGATTTAAAATAGTATTACTGGCATAATTTTTGTGATTTTAAAAAATAATTTAGCAAGGATCTTGTTTAATTTATATGCCCAACATTGTTTTTGGCGAATAAAGATAATGTTTTAGCATAGTAAATTATGAAAAGTGACTTTGCAGAGGTTTATTTCAATTGTCCGTTAAACACACGCTACACAATACTTTAGAATATTTAATAAAAAAGTGGGGAATAAATATCAATCAACTCCACAAACATACCGGTATTCCGCTTTCGACGCTAAAACGACTAAGAATAAACAAAGAAAATAATCCCACTCTGGCATCATTGGCCCCTATTGCACACTATTTTTCCGTATCGCTCGATCAGTTAATCGGAAGGGAAGCTTTACCAAAAAAAAACCATAAGCAAATCAGTAGGCTGACGATCCCTTTGATCCATTGGAAAGATATTGTTAATACTCCAAGAAATAGATGCTATCTTGCTTTTTCTTCAATATTAATTAGAGATATAACTCTAAATGAAAATAGTTATGGATTAGTCATCAAAAACAATAATACGAAAAATTTTTTAGCTGGGTCTTTGTTAGTCATTGATCCGAGCTTAAAAGGCCGTAATCGTGATTTTATCATTATTCATAAAAAGGGGTTATCGGAACCCCAGCTTATGCAAAAAATTATTTATGAAAATAAAACCTATCTTAAAAATTTAAATACTGAGTCCGAAATTATTAAATTTTCTGAACTATATAAAATTTTAGGTGTAGTTATACAAATAAGAATGAATTATAAAAAAAGTAAATTTTATGTTAATTTCGAGGATGAAAAAAGCAACGGCGCCACAAAATATTAATCAATATATCCTTATTTTAGGGATGATAAACATTACGATTAGTTTAGCCGCAGATGTCGTAGCATATAAATTAGTATTTCTAGGTCCCGCATTAGTGCCTGGCGCACCACTCATTTTTCCTTTAACGTATATTATTGGAGATATAGTAGCAGAGGTATATGGTTATAACGCTGCTAAACAAATCATATGGATTACACTCGCGTGTGAATTATTTTTTTCTATAGCAATCAAATTAATTATTCATTTGCCTTCTCCTAATTTTTGGCATGATCAACCTTCTTATAATCAAGTGGTTGATCCTATTCTAAGATTTGTACTAGCCGGAATTTTGGCGGTTATTAGCAGCAGTTTCATTAATATCTATATAATTTCGAAATGGAAAATATTAATGAAAGGTAGACACTTTTGGTTACGCAGTTTAGGATCATCGGCTATTGGTGGGTTTATTTTAGTTTTAATCACAATATTATTTGGATTTAGTGGTCATATGGAATTGTCACAGTTGGGGTATATGATCTTATCGGTTTATTCCATCGAGATTTTATATTCCTTGCTGGGTGTATGGCCTGCTTCTTTAATTACAGGCTTCCTAAAAATGGAAGAACAACTCGATGTTTATGATACTGAAACTGATTTTAATCCATTTAGATAAATGCTTAATAAATAATAGGAAATAAAAATGTTGTCAACAATAGATTTTTTTAAAAAATTGGACAAAATTAATTTAAATCAAAACTTAAAGGCAGAAATTGAAATTTTAAAAAGCAGCTTAAAAGATAAAGATCCATCCGAAATTATATCTGCGGATATTTTAATTAAAGAATTGGGCTTAATAACTATTAAAGGTATAACCGATGAAGACGGCTATTTTAAAGAATTTGTAAACACAATTGATAATGATCATCAAGAAAGTCAAACTGAAATATTTTATCTTCTAAAAGGTAAACAAGTATCATGCTTACATATTCTAGATACTACTGAAACATGGCGTTGGCTTGGTGGCAATGAAATTTCTATTTTTATTTTTAAAAAACAAGAATTAGAGAAAATTACTTTAAATGAAAATAATCTTTTCTACACAATAGAGAAAGGCTTATTGTTTGGTGCTAAACTAAACAACCTAAAAGATGATAAAGATTTTGGTTTGGTAACTTGTTTATGTAAACCTGGATTTATACCAAAACATTATTCAAATCCAAGTTTAGAGGAATTAACAATACTTAAGGAAAAATATCCTGAATATACATCAGATATTGATGAGCTTAGCGCAAATATCTTATGTAAATCTACTCATACGGATGAACTCGCTACCAAAGCGCCTATCTATAAAAATTCAAAAAATAATTTTTTTTGGTCAATGTTTTCATTTTGTGCAAACTGTATTGGTATAAAAAAAATTGAAGAACATGAACAAACACCTTTAATTAATCCACCGCGAAATAATTGATAGTTTGATTTAATGATTGGAGGGTATTAGCTTGGATTTTAAATATGTAGAAAATTATATCTCAACAATAAAAGCAAAATATAAATCACTACAGAAGGCTAATGCTTATCCTTTTTCCTTGCGTATTATTGATGAAGAAGTTTGCACCAAGAGCGGAGAAACGCTATTTACATTACAACTCGTTGGAAAAAATCTTGTTTCTAGATTATATGCTAAGGATATTTCCAACGATAAAAAACTATTGAAATCTTTATCCCCCATAGATTTGTTAAAAATTTTAAATACTTCTAACAGAAAAATTTTACATAAAATGGAAAATGTTATTCTTTTCCCATGTCAGGCGTATTATAAGTTGATTGCAAAAAATTATAATCATATCCTCCAACAGACTATTTTTACCTTAGAGATCTCTCGGGTAAATAAAATTACGCAAAAGAAATTGACCGCTTTAGAAATTGCAAATAATCCCTTAATTCTAGAAAAACTTACACCTCAAGAAATTTATGATTTGGGCTATACCGTCGGATCAGAAACCATACTTAGAGAAATACTTTATTTAGCTAATCTTTAAAAAATACTTTTATTTTTATAAAAAAACCTAAGCTAAAAAATCCTTGTTTCTAATAAGATTTTACTTGAAATTGAGAATTTTGCCCTCATGTTGTCCATATTGGTTTTTTACTATCATTAAGAGGTATTGGATTTATGACGACCCTGGCAGAAAAACAGACATTAGGCTTTAAAACGGAAAGTGCGCAGTTATTAGACCTAATGATTGATAAGATTTATCAAAACAAAGAAATTTTTTTACGTGAACTCATTTCCAATGCTCACGATGCCATAGAAAAGTTGCGATTTAAAGCCCTATCAAACCCTCAAATTTATGAAGAAGACACGGAACCCAAAATTGCTTTAGTCATTGATAAAGACCAGCGTACCATTACATTAATTGACAATGGAATAGGTATGACTTCGAATGAAGTTATAGCAAATCTTGGTACTATTGCAAAATCAGGCACCAAAGAATTTTTAGATTCTTTGACTGGAGATGCTAGCAAAGACACCCAGCTCATTGGCCAATTTGGTGTTGGATTTTATGCTGCATTCATGGTCGCCAACAAAGTAACGGTTAAAACCCGGGCTGCCGGTGAATCACATGAAGAAGCTGTCTGCTGGGAATACGATCGGGAGTCCAAAGCTGGATATACCATCGAAAGCATAACCAAGCCAGAACGAGGCACTGAAATCATCCTTCATTTAAAGAAAGACGAAGAAGAATTTTTAGACGACTGGCGTTTACGAGGTATCATTACTAAATATTCCGATCATATTACTTTGCCGATTAGTATGCTAAGGAACATTACCGAAAACGAAACTACTTCTGATACAACGACTGCAACTGAGAAGCAAGTTGATAAAAAAGAGGTTGGCGCTACTTGGGAAACTGTAAATAATGCCACTGCGCTATGGACCTTATCTAAAGACCAAATTAATGATGAGGAATATAAAAATTTTTACAAGCATCTTACACATGACAAAAATAATCCTTTTACGTGGATTCATAATAGAATTGAAGGTAGTCAGGAATATACGACTTTACTCTATATACCTTTACAGGCTGGCCCATTTGATTTTTGGAACCATGAAAAACCTCGCGGTTTAAAACTTTATGTTAAACGTGTTTTCATTATGGACGATGCCGAGCAGTTTTTACCACGTTATTTGCGCTTTGTAAAAGGAGTTGTGGATAGCAATGATCTTCCATTAAATATTTCTCGAGAGGTTTTACAGAATAATAAACAAATTGATACTATACGCTCGGCTATAACCAAACGTACGCTTGAAACCTTAAACTACCTTTCTAAAGAACAAACTGAAAAATATTTACAATTTTGGAAGGAATATGGCAATATTTTAAAAGAAGGCTTAGCAGAAGACTTTGTAAATCGCGACTCCTTAGCAAAACTTATAAGATTTAGCTCCACTCATTTAAATAATAGCGAGCAAACAGTAAGTTTAGAAGATTATGTGGCGCGCATGAAGCCCCAACAAGACAAAATATACTATATCACCGCAGAAAACTTTGCAGCGGCCAGTAACAGTCCTAATTTAGAAATTTTTCGCGAAAAAGAAATAGAAGTATTGCTCCTGCATGATCGTATCGACGAATGGTTGGTCGCTCATTTAACTGAATTTGACGGAAAAACCTTACAATCTGTAGCTAAAGATTCGGATATATCGAGTGTCGCAGAAGAAAAAAATGAAGAGCAACTGAAACAAAACGAAGATGAATTTGGTCCTTTATTAAAACAAATCCATGAAATACTCAAGGATAAAGTTAAAGAAGTTCGTATTTCACAGCGTTTAACCAGCTCTCCGGCCTGTATCGTAAAAGAGCAAAATGCTTTAAATAGTCAGATAAAACGTATGCTAGAAGCTTCTGGACAAAAAATACCAGAGAGTAAGCCGATACTTGAACTGAACACCAAGCATAAATTTATACGAGATCTGAAGGATGAACAAGATGACATTCGTCTTGCTGAATGGTCACACATATTTTTAGGCGTTTCTATACTTGCAGAGGGTGAGCAGTTGGATGATCCAGCTGGGTTTGTGAAAACCTTAATTAGTTTGTTATCAAGTAAATAAGTAAATTAAATCAATAAAAAACTATAAGTCTCTCTTTATGGGGGACTTATAGTATTATAAAAATTGTAAATTGGATGTTGTTGCAACATTTCATAGACATTTTTTGCTAAATTATCTTACAATATGCCCGTTCGACCGCATAAAAATAACAACATTTAGGGCATACTATGACTTCTATTGTTCTATCTAAGCACTTTTTCTTTATCACTGGCTTATCTTTTGTTCTAGTTGCTTACATTTTTCAGCAAACAAATTCGATGAAAATAAAGGGTTTTCTTTATAATTTTATTAATATGCTAGGAGCTGGATTACTGGTTTATGTTAGCTTTCAGCCTTTGCAAATTGATTTCTTCATTTTTGCAGCGCTATGGACTTTCATCAGCATAATTAGAGTCTACAAAAGCTTTAAGTAACTGCTAAAAATTCAAGTGCAAAGAGTATACTCAAAGCAATCGGATTTTTGACAAGGCGCCGAGAAAATGAGCAACCGGAGTGTATGTAATATACATGAGGATTGCGAATTGAACGGCAACACAGTCAAAAATTCAAATGCGAAGAGTATTGCTTACCAATTAAATAGGGTGCCATCTATTTTCCTATTAATGGGAAGATAAGCGCGTTCATAAGGATATTTTTCCGCCAGCTTCTCATTAAAATCTACGCCTAAACCCGGCTGATCACTTGGGTATAAATAACCCTTATCAAAGCTATAGTGATGCGGAAATACATTATTAGTCTTTTCGGTATGATGCATATATTCCTGTATCCCAAAATTATTAATAGAAATATCAAAATGTAAAGCCGCCGCCATCGTGATAGGAGATACGTCTGTTGGGCCATGGCATCCCGTTTTCACATGATAAACTTCCGCCATCGCTGCAATTTTTTTCATGTGTGATATTCCTCCACCATGCACAACGGACATGCGAATATAATCAATCAACTGTTCGGTAAATAAGATATGTGTATCCCATATCGTGTTAAACACCTCTCCTACCGCGAGAGGAGTGGTTGTATGTTGACGGATAATTCGAAAACCTTCTTGTAGCTCTGCAGGCACTGTATCCTCTAGCCAAAACAGATGATAGGGCTCTAATTCTTTTCCTAAACGGGCCGCTTCGATAGGGGTTAATCGATGGTGAGCATCATGCAGAAAATGATGATCGTCACCATAAGTTTTACGTAATTCTTTAAATAATTTAGGAACGTAATTAAGATACTTTTCGGTAGACCACACACACTCTTGCGGTAAGCCTTTAGTGGCGGGTTCATAATACATTTTATCCCTAGAAACGCCGTAGCTATTGGGCAAGCCTGGAACACCAGTCTGGGCACGTATCGCTAAATAACCCATATCGATGTATTTTCCAACTTGATCGATGGTATCAGAAATATCTTTGCCATTGGCATGTCCGTACACCATAACGCCTTTGCGACTTTTACCACCCAACAAATTATAAACCGGTGTATGTAAAACCTTCCCTTTGATATCCCATAAAGCCATATCAATCGCAGCAATAGCTGCCATGGTCACAGGTCCACGACGCCAATAAGCACCACGATAAAAAAACTGCCAAATATCCTCGATTTGTGCCGGATCTCGACCAATCAAACAAGGAATAAGATCTTCTAAATAAGCTTTAACAGCCAATTCGCGCCCATTTAAGGTGGCATCACCTAAGCCGTATAAGCCCTCATCGGTAATTATTTTTAACGTGACAAAATTACGATCGGGACAGGTCACAAATACCTTAGCATCTTGAATTTTCATAAGTAGTTCAAATTTTAAAATTATTGAATGACTAATTCATTCAAACGATTACGTCCAATAATTGGATATTGTTCGACTTCATACACAGCGCCACTGACAGGGGCGGATTGGTCAGCAAGCCAAAATGCCACATGTGCCGCCACATTCTCTGGTGATAATAAACGACCGCTAGGAGCATACTTTTTCGGAATTCTTTCTTGCCAATTTTCTGGAAGACCTTCTGACATTTTTAAGCAAATCTCATTCTCAGTAGGAGTCCATCCCACATTTAATTGGTTAACTCGAATAAGTTCTGAACCTAAACTATCCGCCAAATTACGCGTCATCGTCATCAGCGCACCTTTTGAAGCGGAATAAATCAACAGATCGGGTTGGCCGGTGTAAGCATTCATAGAACCTATATTAACAATAGCACCACCTGCTTTCTGCTTTCGAAAGATTTCTACTGCTGCTTTGCATAGCAATAAAGGAGCACAGAAATTAACGCGCATAATCTTTTCACAGGCTTCCAAACTGGCTGTATCAATATTGTTTCGTGGATAAATTCCGGCATTATTGACTAGGCCGTCTAAGCGGCCGAATTTTTTTACTGTTTCGGTTATTAAATAACTATAGGATTTTTCATCCATTAAATCAGCCAGTAAATAACTGCTTGCCTCACCTAATTCATGAACTATTTTTTTAGCGCAAGCTTCCTTACGCCCATGGATCATAACTTTCGCGCCCTGTGCGACACAACGCCGAGCGGTTGCCGCACCAATGCCATTAGTTGATCCGGTGATCAAAATAACTTTATCTTTCAACATCATTTAAATTCTCTGCCTATACTTTATTTTAATTAAGAAAAAAACAAAGAGTCTTTTTAAGATTGCAAATAGACTAGACACGCGGAGTGTCGCCCCCAGTTCACGGCTTGGCCGACCCAAACGCAAATTATTTTCAATTTGCTCTAAAGAGCAATTCCTCGTTTCTGGAACGATAAAGTAAACAAAAATCCAACCCAACACACATAAGAAAGCGTATAACCAAAATGTGTGACTAGTGCCTATAAACTGAATTAAGGTCAAAAATGTCATTGACACCAGCATATTAAAACCCCAACTCGCAGAAATGGCTAAGCTAGCACCTACACCTCGAATATTTAATGGAAAAATTTCCGAAATAATTAACCACATAATTGGGCCTAGACTCATTGCAAAACTAGCAATGTAAATAACCATACTCGCTACCGCTACCCAACGTAATGCAGTAAATGCGGGAAAATAAAAAGCTGTTCCCAAAATAACTAAGCTAATAAACATACCTAAAAGGCCAAAAAGTAATAAAGGGCGGCGACCCCAACGATCAATGAGAGGTAAAGCAATGATAGTAAATAATACATTTATTATACCTATACCTAAGGTTGCTAAAATAGCATTACTGGCATATTTAAAGCCTGCCAATTGTAAAATGGTGGGTGCATAATAAATGATGGCGTTGATTCCGGTTACTTGCTGGAAAAAACTTAAACCTAAACTAATAAACAGAATAGGGCGCAACCATTTCGCTAATAGTAGACGATGCGTTCCCCTTTCAATTTCTACGGTTTGACGAATTTCGTTAAATTCATTATTGATGTTTTCACCGTGTCGTATACGCTGTAAAACTGCGCGGGCCTTTTGATCCCAACCTTTTAAAATCATCCATCGAGGACTTTCTGGCAAATAAATGGTGCCCAACAATAAAATAATAGCTGGAACTACGCCTAAACCAAGCATCCAAGGCCATTGCCCAGTAACAGAAAAATAATAATTAATTAAATAAGAAATAACGATACCTATGGTAATCGCTAATTGATTCAAGGAAACCAACATACCCCGAATACGCTTTGGAGCAATCTCTGCAAGATAGAGTGGTGCAGTAAAAGAACCAACACCGATCGCCACGCCCAGGATAATTCGACCTATAATTAAGAAGAGCAAATTAGGCGAAAATGCGGTGGCTAAAGAACCCACAATAAAAGTAAGTGCAGTAAAAACCAGTACTTTACGTCGCCCAAATATATCACTGACTCTACCGCTTAATCCTGAGCCTATCAAAGCGCCCAATAAAACGGCACTGACAACCATTTCAATTTGAAAATTAGTTAAAGCAAAGTCTTTTTCAATGAATAAAATAGCGCCAGAAATAATCCCTGTGTCATAACCAAACAACAATCCTGCTAAAGCTGCAAATCCCGAAATGGTATAAACCAACCAATTTGGGTTTGATACTTTTATCATAAAAAATAATCTCTTTTATGGCATTTATTAATCATTACTTTACCTCTATCACCACTAAAAGCAAGTCAAAGTCAAAAAACTACGCGTTAATCTAAGAAATTGTCAGCGCCTTTACGACTGATTTTTAAGACGAACTTATTTTATTAGGCTAAATAAGAGGGTTCAGGCAATCCTTTAATATTTGTTTCTATGGCAAAAAGCATACCTGATTGAGGAGCATCAGCTAGCTGAGCTGCGCTTAAACCTATCGAAGCAGATGTAATATATAAAGTAGTTAAATCGGGGCCACCAAAACAACAGCTTGTTGGTCTGGGTACGGGCATAGGAATGACGCTATCAATCTCGCCGCTAGGAGTATAGCGCGTAATTTGCCAACCATCCCAATGACAGCTCCAAATATAACCTTGGCTATCGACGGTAAGCCCGTCAGGAAAACCTTCTTGTTTAGAAATTTGTGCAAAGACGCGCATTTGACCCAAAGCTCCGTGTTGGGAATCAAATTCATATTGATAAATTTGCCGAGCAGGAGAATCACAGATATACATTAAACTATCGTCTAAATTCCAAGCAATACCATTGCTCACGGTAAAACCATTGAGCATCTTTGACACATTTTCCTTATTCAAACAATATAAAGCGCCAATAGGATTTTGTTCTGCTCTATCTTTTGTTCCTGCCCAAAATCGGCCCTGTCTATCACATTTACCATCATTAAACATGACATTTTTTTCTCCTTGTAGCGGGAAAGCGATGTTTTGTGTTGTACCGGTTTTTGTATCGACAGTAACAAAGCGATCACTCAGCGCAGCTATTAATCCGCCTTTAGCGCTACTAGCAATGCAGCCAATTTCGCTGGGCATGCTGAATGTATCGATGCTGTTATCCTTATTTAAACGATATAAAGTCGCCGCTACGATATCCACCCAATACAAACATTTTTCCATGGGATGCCAAAGCGGACCTTCGCCTAATACCATAATCTGTTTGCATATCACTTCAGGCTGCATAATTTTTACCAAATTAATTGATAGATGGTTTCGTGTTGATAAACGTTACCGGGTAATAAAAAAGGCGATGGAAACTGTGAATATTTAACGGCCCCAGGAAAGTTTTGGGTTTCCATGCAAAAAGCACCATAACGTTGCGTTTGTAAACCTGAACTAATCGGATAATCTCGTAAACTATTACCTGTGTAGAATTGCAAACCGGGCTGTGTCGTCCGCACTTCTAGCAGACGCCCGCTTGTTGGCTCTCTAATTTTTGCAACCAATTGCAGCGGGTGCTTTTTTACAGGAGTTAATACATAACAAACATCATAACCTCCTATAGCAGTATCTTTTATTCGCTCACCAATAGAATGAGGTTCCCGAAAATCGAATGGAGTAGCGTTAACTTCTGCTATTTGACCCGTAGGTAATAGATCTTTGTCAGTGACAATATAACGATCAGAAAAAATTTGTAACACATGATTTAAGACAGTTCCATTTCCCGCTCCTGCCAAATTCCAATAAGCATGATTTGTCAAATCCACAGGCGTAGCTTTATCAGTTTTAGCTTGAAAACTAATCTTTAATTCATTGGCTAAAGTTAAAGTATAAACGGTTTTTATTGCGAGATTTCCCGGATAACCTTGATCACCATCAGGGCTAGTATAAAAAAAACTTACGCTTGCCTGATCTTGCTGAATTGAAACTTCAGCTTGCCA